>JADJAK010000003.1:300000-587500 GCA_016704275.1 Gemmatimonadota bacterium | reverse complement strand
TCCTGAAACCGTGTGCCGACAAGCTGTGGGAGGGTCCGCAAGGGCCTGACCGCGTGCCTTTTGCATTATGATCCGGCGAGTTACTGATCACGTGCGGGTTAAGGCCCTCAGGGCCGGAGCCAGAGCGAAAGCGAGTCTGAATAGGGCGCATGTACGTGGTCGTAGACCCGAAGCCGTGGCGATCTATGCTTGAGCAGGTTGAAGCCGCCGTAACAGGCGGTGGAGGACCGAACCGATGTGGGTTGAAAACCGCTCGGATGACTTGAGCATAGGGGTGAAAGGCCAATCAAGCTCGGAGATAGCTGGTTCTCCCCGAAATATATTTTGGTATAGCCTCGGAAAATGAGTTCCTGGGAGGTAGAGCTACTGGATGGGTCCGGGCCGCGTCAGCGGTACCTCCCCCAACCAAACTCCGAATGCCCATGGAATGCTGTCCGGGAGGCAGTCGCTGTGCGCTAATGTACAGCGGCGAGAGGGAAAGAACCCAGAACGACTGCTAAGGCCCCGGAGTGGTGGCTCAGTGTAGCAAAGGATGTGATTTTGCTGTGACAACTGGGAGGTTGGCTTAGAAGCAGCCATTCCTTTAAAGAGTGCGTAATAGCTCACCAGTCCAGCGAGATTGCGCCGATAATGGTCGGGACTTAAGCCACCCGCCGAAGCATCGTCTTCATGCTTTGCATGAGGGGTAGGGGAGCGTTCCCATAGCGATGAAGCCGCGGCGGAAGCCTTGCGGTGGAGCGGTGGGAAGTGAGAATGCCGGATTAAGTACGCGATAAACAGGGTGAAAACCCCTGTCACCGTAAGCCTAAGGTTTCCTGAGCCATGTCGATCAGCTCAGGGTTAGTCGGTCCCTAAGGTGAGGCCGAGAGGCGTAGCTGATGGGAAACGGGTCAATATTCCCGTACCAACTGTAGGCCGTTATGAGCTCGAGGAGGGACGCAGGAGCAGGGTGTCCGACGGATTGTGGTTATGCCGTTGCAAGGTGGTAGACGTTTCCCGGTAGGCAAATCCGCTGGGATAGTCGAGAACCGATGCCGAAGGGTCTTCACCGACCCGCAAAGGGATGCTGACGCCGACTGCCGAGAAAAGCTTCGCGAGCCAGGACTGCAGTTGACCGTACCGTAATCCGACACAGGTAGGCGAGGCGAGCAGCCTAAGGTGCTCGAGTGATTTACGGAAAAGGAACTCGGCAAAATGACCCCGTAACTTCGGGATAAGGGGTGCCGGCAGTAGCTGACCTAATCAAGGGAAGGCGAGACCGGCCGCAGAGAATCGTCCCAAGCGACTGTTTAGCAAAAACACAGGAGCGTGCTAAGGCATTGTCCAAGCCAACGTATACGCTCTGACTCCTGCCCGGTGCCGGAAGGTTAAGGCAAGCTGTCAGCCGCAAGGCGAAGCAGTGAACCGAAGCCCCGGTAAACGGCGGCCGTAACTATAACGGTCCTAAGGTAGCGAAATTCCTTGTCGGGTAAGTTCCGACCTGCACGAATGGAGTAACGACTTGGGAGCTGTCTCTTCCGTAAGCTCGGCGAAATAGAAGCATCGGTGAGGATTCCGATTACCCGCGACAGGACAAAAAGACCCCATGCACCTTTACTACAACCTGTCATTGATTGTCGGTATGCGTTGCGTAGCATAGGTGGGAGCCGGTGAAACCGGGGTTTCGGCCCTGGTGGAGGCACCAGTGAAATACCACCCTTCGTTTACTAACAATCTCACTCAGCCGGCAACACCGGCGAGGACCGTGGCAGGCGGGTAGTTTGACTGGGGCGGTCGCCTCCTAAAAAGTACCGGAGGCGCACAATGGTTGGCTCAGTGCGGTCGGTAATCGCACGTCGAGTGTATACGCAGAAGCCAGCCTGACTGCGAGCGCGACAGCGCGAGCAGGGACGAAAGTCGGTGTAAGTGATCCGGCGGGACCGTGTGGACGGCCCGTCGCTCATCGGATAAAAGGTACGCTGGGGATAACAGGCTTATCGCGCCCGAGAGTTCACATCGACGGCGCGGTTTGGCACCTCGATGTCGGCTTGTCACATCCTGGGGCTGGAGAAGGTCCCAAGGGTCCGGCTGTTCGCCGGTTAAAGTGGCACATGAGCTGGGTTCAGAACGTCGTGAGACAGTTCGGTCTGTATCCGTCGTGGGCGTGGGAATGTTGAGGGACGTCGACCTTAGTACGAGAGGACCGGGTCGAAGCGACCGCTCGTGTACGGGCTATCCTGCCAAGGGTATCGCCCGGTAGCGATGTCGCGCGCAGATAACCGCTGAAAGCATCTAAGTGGGAAACTGTTCCCAAGATGAACATTCCTGGGTCTTAAGACCCCTGAAGGGCCGTGGGAGACTACCACGTTGATAGGCGGCAGATGTAAGGCGTGCAAGCGCTTCAGTCGAGCCGTACTAATCGCCCGTGCAGTTTGATCTCTCCCTATTATTTTTGGTTTTCGGTTGCCTTCCCAGGCACATCATCCCTCCCTTCGCTTGTTAATCAGCCCATATTTTTGGCTGGCGACCAGCGCGCAGGGGCCACACCCGTTCCCATTCCGAACACGGTAGTTAAGCCCTGTAGCGTCGATGGTACTACGACTGCGAGGTCGTGGGAGAGTAGACCGTCGTCAGCCACCCCATTGAAGCCCGAGGTTCCGCAAGGAGTCTCGGGCTTCTGGCGTTTATTGAGGTGCTAGAGGTCATAAGTCGTAAGTCGTAAGTCGGTAGGCCCGCCCCGACCTACGACTTAAGACCTAAGACCTCTTCCACGACTATCTTCCCCCATGCCAAAGACCGGACGCATCGCCCTGGCCGGCCGACCCAATGTCGGCAAGTCCTCCCTCATGAACGCCATCCTCGGCACCCCCCTCGCCATGGTCTCCCCCAAGGCCCAGGCCACGCGGATCCCCGTCACCGGGCTCCACACCGAGGGTGACGTCCAGATGATCTTCGAGGACCTCCCCGGGCTGCTCGATCCCGCCTACCTGATGCAGTCCGCGATGCGCCACATGGCCCTCGAGCTGCTCCCCAAGGTCGACGTGATCCTGCACTTGCATCCCGCCGACGAGGGTGACCATCCCGATTTCGCCTCCCTCGTCCCCGATGCCCCGGCCTTCACGGCGCCGATACTCAAGGTGCTGACCAAGGGCGACCTGGTGAGCGGCCCCCGCCGGACCGAGCTCATGAAGACCGTCGTCGTGACCGAGATTGGCCGGCCGGCCTCGATCAAGGCGCTGTTGGCGGCCATCACGCCGCTGCTGCCCGAGGCGCCCTTCAGTTACGACCCGGAGGACATCGGTACCCAGCCGGTCCGCTTCTTCGTCGGGGAATACCTCCGCGAGGCGGCGTTCCAGGAGCTGGGCGACGAGGTGCCCTATTCGTTCGCGGCCGAGGTGGACGAGTTCCGCGAAACCCCGGCGCCAGTGTACATTCGGGCGACGCTGTACGTGGAGCGGGAGTCCCAGAAGGGCATCGTGATCGGCAAGCAGGGCGCCACCCTCAAGAAGATTGGGGCCCACGCCCGGCAGCGCCTCGAGACCCTGTTGGGGGAGAAGGTGTACTTGGAGACCTGGGTCAAGGTCCTGCCCAAGTGGCGCCGCTCGCCGACCGCACTGACCCGCTTTGGCTTTCCCATCCCGGACCCCGAGATTCGTTGATGCCCCTGGCTCAGGAACTCCTCGACCTGCTCGTCTGTCCGAAGTGCAAGGGCGACCTTGTGCATCGCACCGAGCCGGAGGAATCGCTGGCCTGCCTTGCCTGTCGTCTGGTATTCGCGGTCGAGGATGACATCCCGATCATGTTGCTCGACGAAGCCACCCCTCTCGACTGACCTCCGTGCCCCCACTTGATGATCTTCGCGCCGCCGCTGCAGCCCGGGCCGCGGCGCTGGAAGCCGATTTCACCGGCACCGAACACCTCCTGCTCGCCTGGCTCGACACCGCCACCGGGCCACTCGCCGACGCCGTCACCACCGCCGGCCTGACCCCCGACACCCTCGCCGCGTTGATGGCCCAGGGGAAGGGACGTCGGCGCGGCGGCGTCCCAGCCGGCGAGCCCGGTGGGCTCTCGTCGCAGGCCCAACGCGTGATTGACCTGGCAACCGAGCAGGCTGTCGCCGCCGGCCGCACCGACGCGACCCCGGACGACCTCTTCCTCGCGATGATCCATGAGCCGCGGGGGATCGTCGCGCGGGCCCTCACCGAGTACCAGCTCAAGCCGTCAAAGCTGCGCGCACTGGTCCGAGCCGAGGCCCCCAAGCCACGGCGCGATCCGGCCGAGGCCGAGGCCCGAGCCGCCGAGAAGGCCGCTCGCCGTGCGGCGCGTGAGAATGAGCCCAAGCCAGAACGTCCCGCGCGGAGCGAGGCCCCAGCCCCCAAGGCCGAGCGCCCGGCGCGCCCCGAACCGAAGCGCGGTCGCGATCCCGAGATCGACGACATCCCCGAGCCGCGGGCACCGGTTCGGCCCAAGCTGGTGCCGCCGCCCAAGCCGGTCGCGGTCGTGGTCGAACCGGCCAAGCGCCGCTTCGGCATCACGACGCCGCTCTTCCTCGCGGTCCCGGTCGCCATCTGGCTCTACAGCACCGGCGCCGATCCGCTCTGGATCTTCATCACGGCCTGTCTCGGCGTGCTGCCGCTCGCCGGGCTCATGGGCACCGCGACGGAACACCTCGCCGAAAAGACCGGCCCCGCCCTGGGTGGCCTGCTCAACGCGACCTTCGGCAACGCCGCCGAGTTGATCATCGCGCTCGCGGCGCTGCGCGCGGGTTACGTCGACCTCGTCAAGGCGTCGATCACCGGCTCGATCCTCGGCAACCTGCTGCTGATCCTCGGCCTGTCGCTGATCGCCGGCGGCACCCGCAAGCCGATGCTCGCCTTCAATCGCACCAACGCGGGGATGAGCTCGGCGATGCTCGCGCTCGCCGTGGCGGGCATGGTCTTCCCGGCGCTCTTCCACGCGACGCACCCCGATGCTGCCGTGCTGGTCGAGCTGCACCTCTCCGAGGCGGTCGCGGTCATTCTGGGTGTGACCTATATCTTCTCCCTCGTCTTTGTGCTGAGGACGCATCGTCCACTCTTCGGCGGCGCGAGCCACGGCGTGGACGGACCGGTGTGGGGGATCGGCCGCGCCGTGCTGGTGCTCGGCCTGGCCACCGTCGGCGTCGCGGTGATGTCGGAGATTCTGGTGCATGCCGTCGAGCCGGTGACGAAGACCCTCGGCGTCTCCGAGGTGTTCCTCGGGTTGATCATCATCCCGGTGATCGGCAACGCCGCAGAACACGCGACGGCGATCGTGGTTGCCCGGAAGGGGAATACCGACCTGGCGTTCCAGATTGCCCTCGGCTCCTCCACTCAGGTGGCGCTGCTGGTCGCACCGATACTGGTCTTTGCAGGCGCGATGATGGGCGTGGTCGGCATGAACCTGGTCTTCCCGGCCTTCGAGGTGATGGCGCTCAGCGTCTCGGTGATCCTGACCGCGATCATCACGCTGGATGGCGAGTCCCACTGGTTCGAAGGGGTGCAGCTGCTGGCCCTGTACGCCATGCTCGGTGCGGCCGCCTGGTTCATTTGACGGCCTCTGCGGGAGCGGATACGTTGAATTGTTGGTTCACCCTCGTCCCGGAGTGCCGGCGTGCCGCTGCCGCGTCGCACCATCCTTCACTGTGGCTCGCCTGAGCAGCCGCTGCCGGAGTTGTACCGGCGGTGGGCCGAGGGCACCGGGATGGTCGTCGAGTTCACGGACGATCCCGCCGAGATCGAGGCGCGGATTCTCCGGGGGCGCGGTGCGCTCCTCTTCGTGGGGGACGACGAGGGGCACCCCGAACGGGAGGCGATGCTCCGTCGGCTGAAGGGTGATGCCTACACGGCGATCGTCCCGGTGACGATCCTTGCAGGGGCGCACGACGCCAATCGGGTGGCGCGTTGGTACGAGGCCGGCGCCGATGAGGTGTTGACGCCCCTGTTCGCCCCGGCCGAACAGCGGGCCCGGCTTGGGGCCTTGATGGCGCGGACGGAGCGCAACGTCGGCGTCCATCCGTCGACGCGGTTGCCGGGCACCATCGAGATCGAGCGCGAGTTCCGGCGTCGGATCGACGCGGCCGCCGGCTTCGCCGTCTGCTACGCCGACCTCGACCACTTCAAGGAGTTCAACGACCGCTACAGCTACTACGATGGCGATCGGGTGATCTTCGTGCTCTCGCGCATCCTCCACGACGTCGTCCGCGGCGTGGTCGGTCCGGAGGGCTTCGTCGGCCACATCGGTGGCGACGACTTCATCTTCGTGGTTCCCGCGGCGTCGCACGCCGAGATCTGCGCCGAGATTCTCAACGTCTTCGACACCCTGGTGCCGTTGCAGTACAGCGAGCAGGATCGGCGGGCGGGCTACTTCTTCGGCAAGGACCGTCGCGGGCAGTTGCATCGCGTGCCGCTGATGACCCTGTCGATCGGCGTGGTGACCAATGCGCACCGGACCTTTACCCATCCGGCGCAGATCAGCGAGTTGGCCACCGAAATGAAGAGCTATGCCAAGACGCTTCCCGGCTCGGTCTACGTGGTGGACCGGCGCCGCAGTGATCATGAGATTCGTAGTGGGCCGGGTGGGCGCGATGCCCGCGGCTCCTGAGGCTTCGAGGACCCGATGAACGTTACCTGTCCGCAATGTGCGTCCGTCTTTCGGGTGGACCCCGCCAAGGTCCCCGAGTCCGGTGTTCGTGCGCGCTGCTCCGTCTGCGCCGGACTGATCGCCGTGCGCCGTCCGCCCATCTCGGCGCCGGTGCTTCCGCCGATCGACATTCCGCTCCCACCGAGGGACGTCCAGCCGACCGCGCCTGTCGTCGAGCCCATCGTGGCACAGCCGCCGGCGCCGGAACCGGAACCGGTCGTCCACCACGAGCCGCTGTTCGAGGCGCCACCACTCGAGGCACCACCGATCGACGTGCCGCCGCCGGTGGCCGAAGTCATGGTGCGCGACGTCGCGGCGCCGGTGATGCCGCCGGCGGTCCCCTTCACGACGCTGCCCCCGGAGCCGACGCCGGCCGCTCGTCCGGCGGCACCGACGCCCGACGCTGAGGCACCACGCGCGGCACCCGGCCGCTTTGCCAATCCGTTCCTGCAGCAGGATCCGGCGACGCGCGCGCGTCGCTTGGCGCGCGCCCTCGTCTCCGATCTCGTCGTCTACCATCCGGAGAAGCGGCAGCGCGGGCTCGCCGACGGCACGCTGAAGGAGCTCTTCTCCGAGGAGATCCGGAAGAGCTGGGAAGAGTATTCGGATCAGGTGGGGCAGGAGATCGCCACCACCACGCCCTGGTTCACCGAGGCACTCAACGAGATCCTCGCCGAGGGGCGGCCGCTCTTCGGTTGAGGCACCCGGCGGCGTCGCCGCGCAGGGCCGATCGCGTTATCTTTGAACGCTGAGTCCGGGTCGTTCCCCGCCACCGGGCGGGTGAGCGGCCCGGTGGTGTCTCTGGTCCCGATGGGGTGGTGTGATGGCCGATCTTTCCGAACGCGCAGCGGGCTTGAAGCAGCGAGTCGTCGAACTCCGAGACTTCCTTTGACGTCCCACGGAAGACGGCGCGGCTGACGGACCTGGAAGGACGGCAAGGCGATCCCGCGTTCTGGGCGGATTCGGAGCGTGCCCGGGAGCTGGTGCAGGAGATCAAGACGCTGAAGGCGTGGATCACGCCGCACAGCGACCTCTCGGCGCGCGTTGATGACGCGAGCGGCATGCTGGAGCTGCTCGAGCTCGAGCCCGATGCGTCGATGGAAGCCGACATCGCCACGGAGCTCGACAAGATCACCGCGGGGCTCGACAAGCTCGAGATGCAGACGATGCTGCAAGGCGCCGACGACCAGCGCGACGCGCTGCTCACGATCCATCCGGGCGCCGGCGGCACCGAGTCGCAGGACTGGGCCCAGATGCTCATGCGGATGTATGTCCGCTGGGCGGAACGGCGCGGCTTTGCCGTGACGATCCTCGACCTGATGGAAGGCGACGAGGCCGGCATCAAGTCGGCCACGATCGAGATCAAGGGGCAATACGCCTACGGCTTTCTCAAGGCGGAGAAGGGCGTGCACCGGCTGGTGCGCATCTCGCCCTACGACTCGCAGGCGCGGCGGCACACCTCGTTCGCGTCGGTGTTCGTCTATCCCGACATCGATGACACCATCGTCATCGACATCCGCGACGAAGACATCAAGATGGACGTCTATCGCGCGTCGGGCGCCGGCGGCCAGCACATCAACAAGACCTCCTCGGCGGTCCGGCTCACGCACATGCCGACCGGCACCGTGGTGGCCTGCCAGCAGGAGCGCTCGCAGCACAAGAACAAGGACACGGCGATGAAGATGCTGCGCGCCGCGCTCTATGCCCTGAAGCTCGAGGAGCAGGAGGCCGCCAAGGCGGTGCTCGAGGCCACCAAGAGCGACAACTCGTGGGGCAACCAGATCCGTTCGTATGTCTTCCAGCCGTATACGATGGTCAACGACCACCGCACCGAGCTGAAACTGACCGACGTGCACGCCGTGATGGACGGCGATCTCGACGAACTGATCGAGGCGTATCTGAAGCGGAACGGGGGGACGGCTGCATGAGTGATCCGCTGCTGATTCGGGGGCATGTCGAGGAGGGTCGGCGCGCCAAGCGCACCGCGCTCGAAGCGATGGGCGTGACGCCGTTCGCCTACGCCTTTGCCCGCAGTCACACCGCGGCCGCGGCCCTCGCGCTGTGGGACGACGCGATGGGCGAGGACGGACCGGTCGTGACCGTCGCGGGTCGCCTGGTGGCGCTGCGCGGCCAGGGGAAGACGGTCTTTGCGCACCTCGAAGACGCCTCGGGCCGGATCCAGCTCTACTGCCGGCGCGATGCCCTCGCCGACGGGTGGGCGGTGCTCGAATTGCTCGACCTCGACGATCACGTCGGCGTCGAGGGCCGGCTCTTCCGGACCCGGACCGGCGAGGTGACCCTCGCGGTGTCGGCCATCACGCTCCTCGCCAAGAGTCTCCGGCCGTTGCCGCGCGGGAAGGTCGAGACCCTCGAGGACGGCAGCACGGTGGTCCATGGCGGGCTGACCGATCCGGAGGTCCGCTATCGGCAGCGCTACGCCGACTTCGCGGTGCATCCCGAACTCCGCGAGACCTTCCGGCTGCGCGCGCGGGTCATTGCCTACATCCGGCGTTTCCTCGACGAGCGCGACTTCCTCGAAGTCGAGACGCCGGTGCTGCAGCCGCTCTATGGCGGTGCCTCGGCCCGGCCGTTCGTGACGCATCACAACGCCCTCGACATGCCGCTCTTCCTCCGCATCGCGGACGAGCTGTACCTCAAGCGGCTGCTCGTCGGTGGCTTCGAGCGCGTGTATGAAATCGGCCACGACTTCCGCAACGAGGGGATGGACCGGACGCACAATCCCGAGTTCACCATGCTCGAGTGGTACATGGCGTACGCCGACTACCACGAAGTGCTCACGATGTTCGAGGAACTCCTGAGCGGGCTGGTGCAGGCGACGCTCGGTGGCGTGCAGCTGGAGCGGCAGGGGCACACGCTCGATTTCACCGCGCCGTACCGTCGGGTCTCGTTCGTCGAGGGAATTCGCGACACCTCGGGGCTGGACGTGCTCAACGATTCCGAGGCTGTGCTCCGTGCCTACCTCGTGAAGCGTGGCGAGCCGGCCGAGTCGGCGGCGACGATGGCGGGTGGTCGGCTGCTCGACGAAGTCTTCAAGGTGACGCTCGAGCCGACGCTGGTGCAGCCGACCTTCGTGCTGGACTATCCGCGCGCGCTCTCGCCGCTGGCCAAGCCGCACCGCGACGATCCGCGGCTCACGGAGCGCTTCGAGTTCTTCGTGCTCGGTCGGGAGGTGGCCAACGCCTTCTCCGAGTTGAACGACCCGGACGACCAGCGGGCGCGCTTCGAGGATCAGGTGGCCCAGCGGGCCGCCGGTGATGACGAGGCGCAGCAGTTCGACGCCGACTACATCCGCGCGCTCGAGTACGGCATGCCGCCGACCGGTGGTATCGGCGTCGGCATCGATCGGTTGGTGATGCTGCTCGCCGATGAGGCCTCGATCCGCGACGTGATCCTCTTCCCGGCGATGCGCCCCGAATCCACCGGCACCGGGTCGGCCGCGCCGGCCGCGCCGATCGCTCCCGAGGGCTGATGGCCGCCCGCTGGTGGCCGACGGCGCTTGAGCGCCAGATCGCACTGCGCTACCTCCGCGGGCAGCGCGGCACGAGGAGCGCGTCGCTCCAGACCATCATCGCGACCGCCGGGATCGCCATCGGCGTCGCGGCACTGATCGTGGTGCTCGGCGTGATGACCGGACTCCGGAACGACCTGCGTGACCGGATCCTCGTCGCGGCGCCGCACCTCCGCGTGCTCACCTACGGTGCCTCGCTGCGGGTCGACGACTGGCAGGCGCAGCTCCCGAAGATCCGCAGCGTCCCCGGTGTGGTGCAGGTCGCGCCCGAGGTGAACACGCAGACGATCACGCTCAACGCCGATGGCTATCCCGAGCCCGCCGCCGTGCTCGGGATCGAGCCGGGGCTGGGCCACGACGGCGTCGTCCGACTCGACTCGGTGATGACGCAAGGGAACCTCGACTTCAAGCCGACCGCGACCGATGTCGATGCCGCCGTGGTGCTCGGGGGCCGGCTGGCGCAACGTCTCTCTGTGCTTCCAGGGGATCTCCTCCAGATCATCCAGCCGAAGGCGGTTCGCCGGAGTCGCACGCTAGGCACATTGACTGGCGCCAACGTGGTGCCGTGGACCGTCGAGGTCACCGGGACGTTCGAGACCGGGATGTACACCTACGACAACACCTTCATGGTGATGTCGCGGTCGGATGCGCAGCGCTTTGCCGGGCTCGATAGCGCCATCACCGACATCGCCGTCCGCGTGAGCGACCCGTGGCGTGCAGTGGCGATCGCGCGGCAGATCGACACCCTGCTCGGCCTGCCGTATCGGACCGAGGCGTGGCAGGAGCAGAACGGCACCCTCTTCGCCGCGCTCGAGCTCGAGAAGAAGGCGATGGCGATGGTGATCTTCTTCATCATGCTGGTGGCGGCGTTCAACATCGTCGGGACGCTGACGATGGTGGTGGCGTTCAAGACGCGCGAGATCGGTATTCTGCGCGCCATGGGTGTCACGCCGTCGGGCATCGGTCGGATCTTCCGAACCCAGGGGACCACCATCGGTTTGGTGGGCACCTCGATCGGACTCGTGCTGGGCCTCGCGCTCTCGCTTGCCGTCGATCGCGGCAAGCTGATCACGCTCGATCCGACCGTCTACTTCATCGACGCCTTGCCGATCCGCACCGAGCCGCTCGACGTGCTGGGCGTGGTGCTGACGTCGCTGGCGATTGCGGTGCTCGCGACCATCCCCGCCGCCCGCCGCGCCTCGCAGCTCGAGCCGGTGGAAGCGATCCGCGCCGAATGAGTATCCTGCTCGAAGGTCACGATCTGGTTCGCCGCTTCACGGGCGGCGACGGCACCCCGGTCGAGGTGCTGAGCGGCGCGTCGCTCACGATGGCTCCGGGCGAATGCGTGGCAATCACGGGCGCCAGCGGCACCGGGAAGAGCACCTTGCTGCACCTCCTCGGTGCGCTGGATCGGCCCGATCGTGGGACGGTCCGGCTCGAGGGCGTCTCCTTCGCCGACCTCGGTGCGGACGCGTTGGCCGATGTGCGGAATCGACGGATCGGATTCGTCTTCCAGTTTCATCATTTGCTGCGCGACTTCACCGCCACCGAGAACGTCATGATGCCGTTGCTGATCGCCGGGGTCGCGCCGGCCGATGCCCGACGCCGCGCGACCGCCGAGTTGGCGCGGGTCGGCCTCGAAGGGCGGGCGGCGTCGCGGGTGACGGTCCTCAGCGGCGGCGAGCAGCAACGGGTGGCCCTGGCCCGGGCGCTGGTGCCACGGCCGGCCCTCCTGCTGGCCGACGAGCCGACCGGCAATCTCGACGTCCCGACGGCGGCCCGGATGCATGGCCTGCTGCTCGACGCGGCGCGCGAGGCCGGGGCGGCGGTGGTCCTCGTGACCCACAATCCCGACCTCGCCGCCCTGGCTGACAGGGTGCTTACCCTGCACGGCGGCGTCCTCTGCGCCGCCGATCAGGTGGGGACCGGGGGCATGAGCCTCTGCGTCGATTGTCACCAGCGCGAGGCAGTGGTCCACCTCACGCAGGCGGAAGGCGGCGAGGTGCGGACGCTCCACCTCTGCAGCCGGTGTGCGGCCGAGCGCGGAGTTGCTACCGATTCCGAGGTCGAGGAGACGCCGCTCGGCGCGTTCCTGGCGGCCATGGGAAGCGGCGGCGCCATGCTGGCGGCAGCAGCCGCCCCGGACGTCCACTGTCCGGCGTGCGATGCGACCCTCGGCGATTTCCAGGCATCGGGTCGATTGGGATGCCCCACCTGCTGGGAGACCTTCGATCGCCCCCTTCGAGAACTGCTCCGCCGGGTGCATGGGGCGACCCGCCATGTGGGCGAGGCGCCCGGGCAATCGGCGGTCGCCGCCGGCGCCCTGACGGCGGAGCAGCAGGTGGCCCGATTGGAAGCCGTGCTCGCCGCCGCGGTGGCCGCCGAGCGCTTCGAAGAGGCCGCCGAGCTGCGGGACCGGCTGCGGCAGCTCCGTGAGGTGGCCGAGTGACCACCGACGGGCTCTACCCTGATGGGGCGCTCCCCTGGCTGGACGCGACCGGGCCGGACAGCGCCCTGGTCGTCTCCACCCGGGTGCGCCTGGCTCGGAACCTGACTGGACGGCCGTTCTGGGGTCGGAATTCGCCGTTGGACCGCGAAAGTGTGGTCCGGATGGTCGAGGCGGCCTCCGGCGAGGCGCCGGGGCTCTCCGGGGCCGCTGTGGTCCGGGTGGACGGCCTGAGCAAGCGCGAGCGGATCCTGTTGCATGAGCGGCAGTTGATCTCCCGTGAACTGGCCGGGCTGGACGCCTCGGGACGGGTCCGTTCGGGGGCCGGTTTGCTGCTCGGGGCGACCGCCTCGGTGATGCTGAATGAGGAGGATCACCTCCGCATTCAGGCCTTCCGGTCCGGCTTCGCGCTGGCGGCCGCACATGCCGATGCGGCGGGGGCAGAAGCCGATTTGGGGCGGCGACTTTCCTTCGCCTTCCACCCCGAGTTCGGCTATCTTACGAGCTGTCCGACCAACGTCGGTACCGGCCTCCGCGCGTCGGTGCTGATGCACATCCCGGCCCTTGTGATGACCCGGGAAGCCGCGAAGGTGCTGCATGGATTGGGGCAGGTGGGGCTCACGCATCGTGGCCTCTCCGGTGAGGGGAGCGAAGCCCTCGGCCACCTCTTCCAGCTCTCCAATCAGACCACCCTCGGCAAGTCGGCGACGGAGCTCCTGGATCATTTGGGGCGATTGGTCCGTCAGGTCGTGGAATACGAGGAACGGGCGCGGATCGTCTTGCGACGCGACGCCCCGACGGCCCTCGAGGACCAGGTGTGGCGTGCGTGGGGACTCCTGCGGCACGCCAGGGCACTGGGCCTCGAAGAGGCGGTGACCCTGTTGAGCAGCGTCCGGCTGGGCGTCGGGATGGGCATCCTTCCGGCCGTGGCGCGACCGATCTTGAACCGGCTCCTGGTGCTGGCGCAGCCCGCGCACGTAGCCCAGGATGCCGGGACCGGCCTCGACGACGAGGCACTCGCGATGCACCGCGCCACGTTGGTGCGTCGACTGCTGGCTGACACGGAGGGTGGCGGATGAACGGCTACAACTTCACCGACCGCGTGCGGAAGGTGCTCCAGATGGCCCGCGAGGAAGCGGCCCGTCTGCACCACGAGTACGTCGGGACGGAGCACATTCTGCTCGGGCTGATTCGCGAGGGAGAGGGCGTCGCTGCGGCGGTGCTCACCAACCTTGGCGTCGAACTGGAGGATGTCCAGCAGAAGATCGAAGAGACGGTGAAGAAGGGAAAGGCGGCCTCGGCCGCCGGTCCGGAGCTGCCGTACACCTCGCGTGCCAAGAAGGTGCTCGAGCTGGCGATGGTCGAGGCCCGTGAGCTGAACCACTCCTACGTGGGCACCGAGCACCTGCTGCTCGGCCTGCTCAAGGAAGAGAAGGGGATCGCGGCGCAGGTCCTGACCGATGCCGGCATCTCGCTGGAACAGGCGCGCAGCGAGACGCTGCGACTGCTTGGCTCCGACCTCCCGGCGCAGCCGCCCGCGTCGTCGGCGCCGGCCGCCGGTCCGCAGAGCGTGCCGCCCAAGGGCGACAAGAAGTCGAAGACGCCGGCCCTCGATCACTTCTGCCGCGACCTCACGACGCTCGCCGCCGAGGGAGCGCTCGACCCGACGATCGGCCGTGCGAAGGAGATCGAGCGCGTCATGGAGATCCTGGCGCGTCGCAAGAAGAACAATCCGGTGCTGATCGGCGAGCCGGGCGTCGGCAAGACGGCGATCGTCGAGGGGCTCGCGCTCCTCGTGGCGAACGGCAATTGCCCCGACGTGCTCCGCGACCATCGCGTCCTCTCGCTGGACATGGCGGCGGTCATCGCGGGCACCAAGTATCGCGGCCAGTTCGAGGAGCGGCTCAAGGCGGTGATGAACGAGATCGCGCAGAGCAAGAACGTGATCCTCTTCATCGACGAACTGCACACGCTCGTCGGCGCGGGTGCCGCCGAGGGTGCCATCGACGCCTCCAACATGCTGAAGCCGGCGTTGGCGCGCGGCGAACTGCAGTGCGTCGGCGCCACGACGCTCAACGAGTATCGCAAGTACATCGAGAAGGACGGCGCGCTCGAGCGTCGCTTCCAGACCGTGGTGGTCGAGCCGCCGTCCATCGAGGAGACGATCGAGATCCTCAAGGGGCTGCGCGGCAAGTACGAAGACCACCATCGCGTGACCATCCCTGATGCCACGCTGAAGGCGGCCGCGGAACTCTCGGAGCGCTACATCACCGACCGGTTCCTGCCGGACAAGGCGATCGACGTGATCGACGAAGCGGGCGCGCGCGCCCGCCTGGCGTCGCAGCATCCGCCCGCCGAAGTCGGCGCGCTGAAGCTGCAGCTCGAGCAGGTCACCGTCGAGAAGGAAGAGGCGGTCCGCGACCAGAACTTCGAGAAGGCCGCGGCCCTCCGCGATCGCGAGCGCGACCTCCAGCAGCAGATCCGTCAGGTGCAGGAAGACTGGGAGCGCGAGCGGCAGACGATGCGGCCGATCATCGACGAGGAGGCCGTCGCCTTCATCGTCGGGCGGTGGACCGGCATCCCGGTCACGCGCATCCAGGAAGCGGAGGCGTCGCGCCTGCTGCGCATGGAAGACGAGCTGCACGTGTCGGTGATCGGCCAGGATGAGGCGATCAAGGCGGTGTCGCGCGCCATCCGTCGCTCGCGCGCCGGCCTCAAGGATCCCAACCGCCCGATCGGCTCGTTCATCTTCTCCGGCCCGACCGGCGTCGGCAAGACCGAGCTCGCCCGTTCGCTGGCGAAGTTCCTCTTCTCCGATCCGTCGGCGTTCATTCGCGTCGACATGTCGGAGTACATGGAGAAGTTCTCGGTCTCGCGGCTGATTGGTGCGCCGCCGGGGTATGTCGGTTACGAGGAATCCGGGACGCTCACCAAGGCGGTCCGCCGCAAGCCGTATTCGGTCGTGCTGCTCGACGAAATCGAGAAGGCGCATCCGGACGTCTTCAACATCCTGCTGCAGGTGCTCGACGAAGGCCACCTGACCGACAACTACGGCCGGGTCATCGACTTCAAGAACACCGTCGTGATCATGACCTCGAACGTCGGGGCCCGCGACATCATGCAGGGGAAGTCGCTCGGCTTCCACGCCGCCGACGGCGCGCAGAGCTTTGCCAAGATGTCGGAGACGGTCAAGGAGGAGATCGGCAAGGTCTTCAATCCGGAATTCATCAACCGGCTCGATGACGTGATCGTCTTCCATCCGCTGGCGAAGGAGCACATCGCGAAGATCGTCACCGTCCTGCTCAAGGACGTGATGCGGCGGCTCGGCGACGAGGTGCGGCTCACGCCGGCGGCGATCGACTTCCTGGCCGATCACGGCTATGACCAGAGTTATGGCGCGCGTCCGCTGAAGCGTGCGATCCAGCGGTACATCGAGGACCCGCTCAGCGAGCGGATTCTCGCCGCGGACTTCGTGCCGGGAGATGAGATCGAAGTGGATGTTGCCCCTGAAGGGGACAAGCTGGCCTTCCGGGCCCTGTCCGAGAGCAAGGCCTGAGCGCCGCGTCGGTGTGCCGGCGTGTACTCGGGGTGGCCGCAGTGGCCACCCTGATGCAGACCACGCCGCTCCGGGCGCAGGATCCGCCGGCGATGCCACCGGTCGATTCGATCCTGGTCGAGGGCAACCTCCGCAACAAGGCGGACCAGATTCTGGCCGTTGCCGGGCTCAGCAAGGGTGCCGTCATCACCTGGCGTGACATCCAGCGCGCCATCACGCTGCTCTACCGGTCCGGTCAGTTTGACCGGGTGACGGTCGAGCAGCGCGAGGGAGACGAGGTCCTGATCCTCGCGCTGGTGGTGGTCGAACGGCCGCTGCTGCGAAGCTGGACGCTCGAGGGGCCGGACAAGGTCGCGGCGCGGCAGTCGAAGGAGTTCGTCCGGCTCGCGATTGGGCAGCCGATCGAACGCGTCGCTGCCGCCAAGGCGCGATATCAGATCGACTCGATGTATCACAAGCTCGGCTACTACACCGCCAAGGTGACCTACAAGGAGACCCGGACCGAGGACGGCGGCGTCACGCTGGCCTACACGGTCGACGAGGGCAATCGCGTCGCGATCGCCCGGGTCGAGGTCGAAGGCAATTCGGCGATGACGGCCGAGCAGATGGTCGGGGCGATGGCCACCAAGCCCGAGGGCTTCTGGTGGTTCCGCCCCGGCGCGTACAACGAGCGCGAGCTCGACCTCGACATGCGTGAGCGGCTCCCCCGGTGGTATGGCGAGCGGGGAATGATCGACTTCCAGGTGGTCCAGGACACGATCGTCGACGACCAGCAGAACGGGAAGGCCACGCTCAAGCTGAAGGTCGAGGAGGGCGACGTCTACAAGGTCGGCACCTTCGAGATCATCGGCAATCGGCGCTATTCGCTCGAGGAGCTGTCGCAGGGCTTCCCGTTCGGCCTGCCGGGTCAGGTGGGCACCGGGCAACAGCTCGGCGGGCTCTTCAACCGCAGTCAGTGGGAAGAGGCGACCCAGAAGGTCGGCGAGACCTACGCCAACGCCGGCTACATCCAGGCGCGCGTCGATCCCGAGCAGGCGCGGCGCACCCTCCCCGATGGCAGCAAGGTGCTCGACCTGCGGTGGCGGATCTTCGAGGGCCAGCCGGCGACGGTCAACAAGGTCAACATCGTCGGCAACGAAGTCACCCATGAGCGCGTGATCCGCGAAGCGATCGTCCTGCTCCCCGGGCAGCTGTACAACCAGGAAGCGGTGAAGCGGTCGTACCAGAACATCTCGAATCTCGGCTACTTCAACCCGCTGCCGAATCCGGACATCGCGCCGGCACCGAACGGCGTCGACGTCGACGTCACCTTCCGCGTCGAAGAGAAGCGGACGGGCAACATCAACTTCGGCGCCTCGGTCGGCCAGGGCACCGGACTTGGCGGCTTCCTCGGCCTCGAAGAGCCGAACCTCTTCGGCCGCGGCAAGCGCGGGCGGTTGCAGTACCAGTTCGGCCGGAACATCAACGACTTCTCGCTGTCGTATTCCGACCCGGCGATTCACGAGAGCCGGATCTCCGGCACGCTGACGGTCTACAACTCCCGCCAGCGGTACGTGATCGGCGACCTCGGGCGGCAGCAGCAGGAAGGCGGCTCCATCCAGCTCGGCTTGCCGTGGCTCGGCTCGCGCGTCTCGCGACTCTTCGCCTCGTACGGCTTCCAGCGGATCCGCTACTCCGAAGGGTCGGTGGAGTTGCAGGCGCGGTACCAGTGCGCTCCGTGTTCGCGGTCGACGATCGGCCTGTCGTTCATGCGCGAGACGCGGATCGGCCTGCCGTTCCCGATCGCCGGCTCGATGGTGCAGGTTGGCGTCGAGCAGAATGGCGGTCCGCTCGGGGGCACCGGTGACTACCAGAAGGTCGACCTCGATACCCGGTGGTACGCCCCCCTCGGGCGCGTCGGCGGCACCCCCGGCTCCCTCAGCGGCGGCGTCCAGTTCACGCTCGGCCTGACGGCCAAGTCGGGCTTCATCTTCGGTGATCCGGGTGGCTTCTTCACCCAGCTCTATTCGCTCGGCGGCGTGCAGTATGGCATCCCGCTCCGCGGCTACAGCGAGTTCGCGATCACCCCGAACGGCTTCGACACCCAGGCGGGTGGGCAGCGCGCCAGCGCCGACGGCTTCGGCAAGTCGTACGCGGCGTTTACGGTGGAGGCGGGCGCCAGAATCTCCCAGGCGCTCTATGTCAACACCTTCTTCGATGCCGGCAATGTCTACCGCAATGTGCGCCAATACGATCCCACTCGTCTCTATCGGGGCGCAGGCGTCGGCGTGGCGTTAATTTCCCCGCTTGGCCCGATCGGCGTCGATCTCGGGTACGGGTTCGACAAGCTGGACAATCTGGGTCGCCCCAAGCCCGGCTTCCAGCTTCATTTCCGCCTCGGCAACTTCCAGTAGTTGCTGACTTCAACCGGCAGTACGCCAAGGATGTCCCGATGATTCGTGTTGGATTCCCGCTCCGCGCCCTCGGCCTTCCGGCCGCCATGCTCCTGCTCGTGGCGCCGGTCTCGGCCCAGTCGATCGCCGGCTGCAAGGTCGCCTACGTGAACGGGGCGCAGGTGCTCCAGTCGACGCCTGGCTACGCGCAGGCGGACTCGATCTTCAAGCGCGAGATGCAGATCTACTCGACCGAGATCGCCAAGCTGCAGGGCGACCTCCAGGCCGCGGCCGCCAAGTTCGAGGAGACGTCGGTGATGCTCTCCGCCACGAACCGCGCCGCCGAGCGGAAGAAGCTCTCGGACCAGCAGGATGCGCTCGAGAAGCGTCAGCAGGACATCCAGACCAAGGCGCAGGATCGTCGCACCCAGCTGGTGTCGCCGATCGAGTCGCGCATCACCGCCGTCATCGAGGGCATTCGCGCCGAGAACAACTGCGCGATGATCTTCGACGTCGCGGTGGACGGCAACGCCATCCTCGCGGCCGACAAGTCCCTCGACCTGACCGCCAAGGTCATCGAGCGTCTCCGCGGCGCGACCGCTCCGGCCGCGAAGCCCTGAGCCTCGGGGCTGAGGGCGCGCTGACGGCACAGGCGGTCGCCGACGTGGTCGGTGGCCGCCTGTATGGTCAGGGGGACCTCCCCCTGCGGCGGCTCCGTTCGCTCGAACTGGCCGAGGCCGATGCGTTGGCGATCTGTCTCGGTCCGAAGTACCTCCCGGCCATGGCGACGACGCGCGCCGGGGCCGTCTTGCTGCCCGAGGCGCTGCGCGACAGCGCCGGCCCGTCCACGCGCATCGTCGTGGCCGACCCGGCCCAGGCGGTGGCCGAGGCGGCCCGTCTGCTCCATCCCCGCGCGGGCTCCGTCCCACAGATCGACGTGTCGGCCCGGATTGGCGCCGGCACCACCATCGGGGAGTCGCCGCGCATCGGGGCGTTCGTCGTGGTCGGCGCCAACGTGACCATCGGCCACCGCGTGCGCATCGGTCCCCATGTGGTGATCGAGGACGGCGTGATCCTTGGAGACGATGTCCGGCTCGACGCCGGCGTCGTCGTGCATGCGCAGGCCTTCCTCGGCGATCGGGTCTGGTGTCAGACGCGGTCGGTGATCGGGAGCGAAGGCTTCGGCTTTCACTCCGACGCCTCGGGACATCGTCGCTCACCGCAGGTTGGCGGCTGCCTCCTCGGCGACGACGTCGAGGTCGGCGCGGGCAGTTGCATCGATCGCGGATCGCTGGATGACACCGTCATCGGTCGCGGCACCAAGCTCGACAATCTCGTGCATGTCGGTCATAACGCCCGGCTCGGCGAGCACTGTCTCGTCATGGCGGGCACCGGCATCTCGGGGAGCGTCATCATCGGCGACCGGGTGATTCTGGCGGGCCAGGCCGGGATCGCCGGCCACCTCGCGATCGGCAACGACGCGCGGGTCGGCGCACAAGCTGGTGTGATTTCCTCCGTTCCCGCTGGTGCCTCGGTGTCCGGCTATCCGGCCCGACCGCATCGCGAGTTTCTACGGGCGATGGCCGCCCTATATCGTTTGACACCGCATGTCGACGCCCTCGAAGCGCTCGGCAGGGCAGAGGAGCAGGACGATGGCTAGGCGCACGCTGGCCGGCACGGCAACTGTCTCCGGAACCGGGCTGCATACCGGCGCGAAGACCACCGTTCAGGTCGGCCCCGGCGAAGCCGGGAGTGGCATCCGATTTCAGCGCACCGACCTGCCGGGTCAGCCGCTCGTCGCTGCGCGGGTCGCGCAGGTCGAGGCGACGGAGCGTCGGACCGGCCTGGCCGACGGCGGCGCCGCGGTGCAGACGGTCGAGCATCTGCTCGGGGCGCTGTTCGCCGAGCAGATCGATGACGCGCTCATCACCATCGACGGCCCCGAGCCGCCGATTCTTGATGGCTCCTTCCAGCCGTGGATCGAGGCGATCGACCGGGCCGGGGTCAAGGAACTCGAAGGCGACCCGGTGGTCATCCGTGTCACGGCGCCCTTCACGGTCGAGGAAGGTGACGCGCGCTACGTCGTGGCGCCGGCGTCGAACTTCCAGGTCACCGGGACCATCGAGTGGAACCATCCGGTCATCGGCCGCCAGTCGTTGTCCGTCACCATGACGCCGGAGTCGTTCCGCCGCGAGATCGCCCCCGCGCGCACCTTCGGATTCGTGCACGAGGTGGCGGCGCTGCAGGCTCGCGGCCTGCTGCAGGGCGCCACCCCCGACGTGGCGGTCGTGCTGTCGGAGAGCGGGATTGCCTCCGGAACGTTGCGCTGGCCGGACGAATTCGTGCGCCACAAGATCGGCGACATCGTCGGCGATCTCTCGCTGCTCGGCGCACGGATCGAAGGGCACGTGATCGCCGAGCGCCCCAGCCATCAGGGCAACCTGGCGTTGGCACGGGCGCTGGCGCGGCTCGCGCTGCGGTCCGACCCGCGTCGTCTCGACGTCACCGCGATCATGGACGTGTTGCCGCACCGCTATCCGTTCCTCCTGGTGGATCGCGTGCTCGAGATCGAACCGGGGAAGCGCCTGGTCGGGATCAAGAACGTCACCATCAATGAGCCGTTCTTTCAGGGCCATTTCCCGGGCCATCCGATCATGCCCGGCGTCCTGATCGTCGAGGCGATGGCGCAGGCGGGTGGTATGCTGTTGATGGACAACTTCGATGACCCGGGGTCGAAGGTCGTCTACTTCGCCGCCCTGGATGGGGTGAAGTTCCGTCGGCCGGTGGTACCGGGCGACCAGCTTCGCTTCGAGCTCGAACTGCTGCAGTTCCGTGGGCGCACCTGTCGCATGAAAGGACAGGCCTTGGTGGAAGGACGCGTCGTGTGCGAGGCCGAGATGCTGGCGACGGTGGTGGACCGGTGACCCAACGCATTCACGTGTCGGCAATCATCGACCCGGCCGCGACGATCGGGGACAACGTCGAGATCGGGCCGTTCGCGATCATCGGACCCAACGTCACCGTGGGCGACGGCTGTCGCCTCGGCGCGCGGGTCACGCTGGAGCGCAACGTCCTGCTCGGCGAAGGGATCCAGATCGGCACGGGCGCCGTGCTCGGCAGCCCGCCGCAGGACCTCAAGTACCGCGACGAGGAAACCTGGGTCGAGGTCGGCGACGGGACGATCATCCGTGAGTACTCCACGATCAATCGCGGCACCGCCGCGTCCGGCAAGACGACTGTGGGTTCTCGCTGCTTCATCATGACCTACGTCCATATCGCCCACGATTGCCACATCGGCGATGGCGTCGCGATCGCCAACGGCTCCCAGTTGGCCGGCCACGTGACGATTCAGGATCGTGCGGCGCTGTCCGGGCTGGTGGCGGTGCACCAGTTCACCACCATCGGGGCGCACTGCTTCATCGGTGGGGCCACGCGCGTCAGCCAGGATATTCCACCCTACGTGAAGGCGGTGGGCAACCCGGTGGAACTCTACGGCCTGAACTCGATCGGGTTGCAGCGCTCCGGATTTCCGCCCGAGACGATCGCGGCGCTCAAGCGCGCGTACCGGCTCTTCTTCAACTCCGACTTCAATCTTGGCCAGGCGCTTGATCGCGCCCGCACGGAGCTGCCTGCGATTCCGGAAGTCGAGCGCTTTGTCGAGTTCGTCTCCTCCTCGCAACGCGGCGTCCCGGCGTGAGCTCGCGGATCCCGGTCGGCGTGGTTGGCGTCGGCGCACTCGGTCGGCACCACGCCCGCCACTACGCCAAGATGCACGGCGCGGAATTGGTCGGAGTGTACGATGCCGACCCGGCACGTGCCGCCCTCGTCGCGGCGGAAGTCGGCTGCCGCGCCTTTCCGGTGCTGGCCGAGTTGCTCTCCGAGGTGCGTGCCGTTTCCGTCGCGGTCCCGACGTCTTACCACCATCAGGTCGGACTCGAATGCCTCGGGCGTGGCGTGGCCGTGCTCATGGAGAAGCCGATCGCCGTCACGCTCGAGGAGGCCGACGCGCTGCTGAGCGAAGCGACCCGCCAGGGCGTCGTGCTGGCGGTGGGGCATGTGGAGCGGTTCAATCGTGCGGTCCGCGCGGCCCAGACGGTCCTCGAGCGCCCGATCTTCATCGAGGGCATTCGGCTGGCACCGTTCCAGCCGCGCGGGACGGATGTCGCCGTGGTGCTCGACCTGATGATCCATGACCTGGACCTCGCGAACCACCTCGTCGGCGGTGCGCCAACGCAGGATGTCCGAGCCAACGGCGTCTCGATCCTCTCCCCGCACCTCGACATGGTGAACGCGCGCGTGGAGTTCCTCGGCGGCGTCGTCGCGTCCATGACCGCATCGCGCGTGGCCCGTGATCGGGTGCGTCGGCTGCGCGTCTTCCAGCCCTCGGGCTACATCTCGATCGATCTGGCCGAGGGCAGCGGCACCTTCATGCGACTCCGCGACGGGTGGCGTCCCGGGATGGGCAGCAGCATCGAGGAGATCGTCGAGACCATTCCGCTGACGGCACCAGAGGCGGATGCACTCGGCCTTGAGCTCGCGGCGTTCGTCGCCGCCGTGCGCGGCGAGCGTGCCGCCATCGTGACGGGCGTGGAAGGGCGGGCTGCCCTCGCGCTCGCGCTGGAGGTGACGGCGGCCGTCCAGCGCTCCCCCCAGCCTGCGCTGGGGCGATGACCCCCCGGATCCTCATCACCGCCGGAGAGCCCTCCGGCGACTTGCACGCCGCCCGGATTGTCGCGGCACTGCGCGCTCGAATGCCCGAAGCGGTCATCGAGGCGGTCGGGGGTCCGCTGATGGAGAAGGCCGGCGCGGTCTTGCGACGATCGATCGATGGACTGGCCGCCATGGGACTGGTCGAGATCCTCGACAAGCTGCCGGCGCACATTCGCCTCCTCCGCATGCTCACGGCCGATTTTCGCGCCGGTCGGTACGATCTCCTCATCACCGTCGATTACCCGGGGTTCCATCTCCGCCTGGCCGAGTCGGCCAAGCGCCACGGCGTGCCGGTGCTCTGGTACATCGCGCCGCAGCTCTGGGCCTGGCGACCACAGCGTGCCGCGCGTCTGGCGCGTGCCGTGGATCGACTCGCGGTGATCCTGCCGTTCGAGGAGGCCTTCTTTGATGCCGCGGGCGTCGAGGCGACCTACGTCGGGCATCCGCTGGCCGATCGCGAGGCGCCGTTGACGCGCGCCGTGGCACGTCAGCAGCTCGGGTTGCCCGAAGGTGCCCGCACGCTGGCCCTCTTTCCGGGATCGCGTGCGGGCGAGATCAGCCGTCTCTGGCCGGCGTATCGCGAGGCGGCGCGACAGCTCCTCGCGAGCGGCGCCTGCCAGGAAGTGCTGGTGGCCGCCACCGAATGGGGCAGCTATCCCGGGGCCGAGGGGATGCGCCTGGTGCGCGACGACTCCTCGCGCATCCTTGCGGCGGCCGACGCCGTGCTCGCCAAGTCGGGCACCACGACACTCGAAGCGGCGATGGCCGACGTCCCGATGGTGGTCGCCTATCGGGTGCATCCGGTGACCTATCGGCTGGCGCAACGAATGATCACCGTCAAATGGGTCTCGCTGGTCAATCTGATTGCCGATCGTGAGGTCGTGCCGGAGTTGTTGCAGGGCGACGCCACGCCGGCGCGGCTGGTGGCGGCGATCGCCCCGCTGCTCGATCCCACGAGCGCGGCCTGCCGGGCCCAGCGCGCCGGGCTGGCCGAGGTGCGCGCGCGAGTCGGTGGCCCGGGTGCCAACGCTCGGGTGGCCGAGCTCGCCGCCGGATTGCTCGCCGCATGAAGATCCCGATGCCGCAGCTCCTGCTGCGCTGCGTGGTCGAGCCGCTGGTGTCGGCGCTCGCCGGCTCCTGGCGCATGCGGGTCCATGGCGAGGCGCGCGTGGCGGCCCTCCAGGCGAGCAACACGCCGGTCGTCTTCCTGTTGTGGCACGAGACGTTGCTGCCGCTGCTCTGGTGGCAGCGCCGCCGTGGCATCGGCATCGTGGTCAGCCAGGGGCGCGACGGCCAGGTGCTCGCCGACTACGCGACGCGCCTCGGCTATCGGTGCATTCCCGGCTCCTCCTCGCGCGGGGCGGTGCGTGCCTTCCTCAAGGCGGTGCGACTCCTCGACGAGTCGGTCTCCGTCGCATTCGCCACCGACGGCCCTCGGGGACCGCGGCGCGTCGTGAAGCCCGGCGTGGTGCGCGCAGCACAGCGCGCCGGGGCGCCGATCGTCCCGCTCCACGCCGTGGTCCGCTCGGGGTGGCATTCGCACTCCTGGGACCGGACGGTCGTCCCGAAGCCGTTCACCCGCGTCGATGTCGGCTACGGCGAACCGTTCACGATCGCGGCGGGCGAGGAAGGACTCGGGGCAGGCGTGGCGCACGCCGCCGCCGCGCTCGAAGCGCTGGAACGCGAGATGGTGGCGTGATGGCGACGCGCAAGCGCGACGGCCACCGACTGGTGCGCTGGCTGTGGACGGCGCGCTCCCTCGGGGCGAGCAGTGCGCGCGCCGCACTCGTTCCGGCCAGCGGACTCTGGCATGCCGGGATGGCCGTGCGCGAGCTGTGCTACGCCCGGGGCTGGCTGGCCCGGCACGCCCTCCCGTTGCCGAGTGTGGCGATCGGGAATCTCTCGGTGGGTGGCTCGGGGAAGACGCCGCTGGCGGGATGGGTCGCCTCTCACTATGTCTCTAGGGGTTTGCGGCCCGGGATCCTGCTGCGCGGAGTGGGTGGCGACGAGGCCCTGGTGCATCGCGAGGCGGTTCCCGAGGCGATCGTGGTGGCCAACCCCGATCGAGTGGCCGGCGCCGCGATGGCGTTGGCCGCCGGGGCCGAGGTGCTGGTGCTGGATGACGCCTTTCAGCGCCTCGACGTCTTGCGGGACCTCAACCTGTGCCTGGTGAGTGCCGAGACGAGCCGCGCGGTGCCGTGGCGACTGCCGGCTGGTCCGTGGCGCGAGGGGTTCGGGGCCCTGGCCCGCGCCGACGGGTTGATCATCACCCGGAAGCGGGCCGATGCGGGCACCGCCCAGCAACTGGCGGCGCAGCTCGCCCCGCGCGTCAACGGGCCGGTCGCCATCGTCCGCCTCGACCTGGCGATGCTTGAGGGGCTGACGAGTGGACAGCAGCAGCCGATTGGCGTACTCGACGGGCGGCGCGTGGTGGCCGCCAGTGCGATCGCCGATCCGGAGGCCTTCGTGACGCAGCTGAAGCGCACGGGGGCGCAGGTGCAGGTGGCAACCTGGAAGGATCATCATCAGTTCCGCGACGAGGACGTCGCCTGGCTCGCCCATGCGGCGCGCCGTGCCGACCACGTCGTGATCACGGCGAAGGATGCCGTCAAGTTGCGCGACCGCTGGCCCGCCTCCGTCCCCGAGCCGCTGGTTGCCCGGCTCGCGGTGACCTTCGAGGCAGGAGAGGACGCACTGCGGTCCGCGCTCGACCGAGTGGTCGGGCACGACGCCTGACCACCGAACCCTGAGGTCCCTCGCGGACCGGAGTCTGACATCATGGCTAGCCCGAAGTCGCGCAAGTCAAACGAAATCATCTCGCCGGACAAGGATCGTCGCTTCACCTCGGAGGAGAATCCGTTCGAGGCGATGATGAGCCGGTTCGACGACGCCGCTCGTCGCCTCAAGCTGGAGCCGGGGCTCTACAAGGTGCTCCGCGCCCCCGAGAAGCAGCTGATCGTGTCGATTCCGGTAATGCGCGACAACGGCGAGATCGAGGTCTTCACCGGTCTGCGCGTGCTGCACAACACCTCGCGCGGGCCGGCGAAGGGCGGCATTCGCTTCGACATGAACGTCTCGGTCGACGAGGTGAAGGCGCTCGCGGCCTGGATGACCTGGAAGTGTGCCGTCGTGAACCTCCCCTTCGGTGGCGCCAAGGGCGGGGTGATCTGTGACCCGACCTCGATGTCCGCCGGCGAACTCGAACGCCTCACCCGCCGCTACACCTCCGCCATCATCGACCTGCTCGGCCCCGACTCCGACGTCCCGGCGCCGGACGTGAACACGAACGAGCGCGTCATGGCGTGGATCATGGACACGTACTCCATGCACAAGCGCCACACGGTGACCGCCGTGGTGACCGGCAAGCCGGTCGCGATGGGCGGCTCGCTCGGTCGCCGCGAGGCGACGGGCCGCGGCTGCCTGGTGGTGACGCGCCGCGCCTTGCAGCGCAAGAAGATGAAGGTCGCCGGTGCGACCGTGGTGGTGCAGGGCTTCGGCAACGTCGGCTCGATCGCCGCGCAGCTGATGCAGGAAGAGGGGATGAAGGTGGTGGCCGTCTCCGACAAGACCGGTGGCGTCTACAACCCGAAGGGCCTCGACGTGCACGACTGCCTCAAGTGGGTCAAGGAGCACAAGTTCCTCGAGGGATATCCCAAGGGGAAGCCGGTGACGAACGAGGAGATCCTCGAGCTGCCGTGTGACGTCCTCGTCCCGGCCGCGCTCGAGAACGTGATCACCAGCAAGAACGCCGGCGCCATCAAGGCGAAGATCATCTGCGAAGGCGCCAACGGTCCGACCACCGCGAAGGCCGACGCCATCCTCGATGCCAAGGGGATCTACGTCATTCCCGACATCCTTGCCAACGCGGGCGGCGTGACGGTGTCGTACTTCGAGTGGGTGCAGGATCGCGGCGGCTACTTCTGGGATGAAGCCACCGTCAACGAGCGCCTCGAGAAGATCATGGTCAATGCCTTCGACGAGGTCGCAGCGATGGCGGCCGAGCACGACGTGTCGATGCGGATCGGCGCCTACATGTTGTCGATCGACCGGGTCGCCTCGATGCACCGCATGCGCGGGCTCTATGCCTGATGAAGTGGACCCTCGTCGCGGTGGGGAAGCTGCGACCCGCCCTGCGTGAGGTCTGCGACGACTACCTCCGGCGCCTCGGCCGGCACCTGCCGGTCGAGGAGCGCGAGGTGCGCGAAGCGGGTCGGGCAGGATCGCCGACCCGTCAGCGTGATGAGGAAGGGAAGCGCCTGCTCGAGGCGCTGCCCGCATCGACCGACGTCGTGCTCCTCGATGTCGGTGGCAGCGAGTGGTCCAGCGAAGCGCTGGCCACCCAACTCGAGGGTTGGCGTCTCGCCGCCCGCGATCGCGCCTTCGTGATCGGGGGCGCCGAAGGGGTCTCCGAGGCCGTCCGCGCCCGTGCCGCCACGCGATGGAGCCTGGGCCCGTTGACCCTGCCGCACGAACTCGCCCGCGTCGTCGTGGCGGAGCAGCTCTACCGCGCGGGGACGATCCTCCGTGGCGAGCCCTACCACCGCGGTGAGCGCGACACGTGACCGACGACTTGCGACTGCTCGGCGGCGCACCCGCCCCGATTCCGGCCCTCGTCCCCACGACGGTCTCCTGGGACCCGGCGCTGGATGCGGCTATCGTATCGTGCGCGGAGCGCGATGCGCTGCTGGCGCGCCTGCATTCCCCTGGCGCCATGGTCGTGACCACCGGGCAGCAGCCCGGCCTCTTCACCGGGCCGATCTACACGGTCCACAAGGCGCTGGCGGCCGCGGCCTTGGCGCGTCGACTGGAGGCGCAGTGGCGCCGCCCGGTGGTGGCGCTCTTCTGGCTCGCCGGCGACGATCACGATCATCGCGAGGCCAGCAGTGCGGCGTGGCTCGATGCCCACGGACGACTCGACCGCTGGAGTCTCCCCGAGCGGGCGGCCGATGCGGTGCAGCATCCGATGTCGCGGGAGCCGCTCCCCGACAACATCACCGAAGGACTCGACCGACTCGCACGGACGTTGCCGCCGGGGCCCGACACAGACGCCACCATGGCATGGCTCGAGCGGCATTACGTCGCCGGGGCGACGATCCACGCCGCGTATGCCGGTGCACTGGCGCAGTTGCTGGGACCGTATGGAGTCGCCTGCCTCGATGCCACGCATCCGGCCGTCAAGGCCGCGCAGCGACCCGTGCTCGCCCAGGCCCTCCGCGAGGCTACTGCGCTCGACGCGGTCCTCGCGGCGCTCCCCGATGCCGGGACCGGCATCCGTGCCGGTGAGGGCGCCACCCTGGTCTTCCTCGAGACGGTCGCGGGACGCGAGCGTCTTCTGGTGGACGGTGACGGCTTCCAGGCCAGGCGAAGCGGTGATCGCTTCTCGGCCTCGGATCTCGAGTCGCTGCTGGCCACAGCACCCGAACGCTTCTCCGCGAACGTGCTGCTGCGTCCCGTGGTGGAGCGGCGCATCCTGCCGACGGTCGCCTACGTGGCCGGACCTGGTGAGTTCCGCTATCTCACGCGCCAAGCCGCTGCACTTTACGCCCCATTCGCCACCACGCCGCAGACGCCGGTGCCGCGCTGGGGCGGGACGCTGGTCGAGCCGTGGGTGCAGCGCCTGCTGGAACGACTCGGCGTCTCGGCGGAGGCGGTGCTCGCCGATGACGGCACGCTGGCACGATCGATTCTCCGGCGCGACCTCTCTGCGGCCGTGATCGATCAACTCGAGGCGCTGCGCCAGTCGATCGCAACGACGGAGCGTGTGCTCGGCGCCGAGGGCCACCTCCTCGATCCGGTGCTTGATCGCGCCGTTGCCGGTCGAGGGCGCAAGCTCACGGCCGTCGCCGAGGATCTCGAACGACTCTTCGAACGGCACCTCCGGAAGCGCGATGACATCGCGCACGCGCAGTTGCGGCGGGTGCTCGACGCATTGCGGCCTGGCGGCACCCCGCAGGAACGGCACCTGACCGCGGCGACGTTCCTGGCCCGCTACGGTCGGAGTTGGCTGGACCGGATCGTTGCCGCCACGGATGCGTGGGCCGCGGAGTGGTCGGCATGAGCATCATCTCGGTGGTCCTCATCGTGGCGCTCTGCATCCCGATTGTCGCGTTGATCGTCGACTCGCCGATCGGCCGCGCGCTCGGTCGGCGGCTCGAACGCGAACCGACCCCAGGCACGCGCCGCGATGCGGTCATCGGCGAGTTGACCAAGCGCCTCGATCTCCTCGAAGGCGATGTCGAGATCCTGCAGCACACCGTCGACGAGTTGCGCGACGAGAACCAGTTTCTCCAGCGCCTGCTGGATGACGGCGGGCGGCCGCCGCGCGCACTGCCGCCCGAGGAGCGGTGACGCTGCGGAACCGCGGCTCGGTCCTGGTCGGTGCGGGGATCCTCCTCTCGCGGATCGCCGGCCTGGTTCGTCAGCGAGTGCTGGCGTACTACCTCGGTCTCGGCGACGCGGCCGACGTCTTCGCCGCCGCCTTCCGCGTCCCGAACCTGCTCCAGAATCTCTTTGGCGAAGGGGCGCTTTCTGCCTCCTTCATCCCGAGCTACTCGCGCCTGCTGGGCGAGGGCCGCGAGGAAGAGGCGCGTCGACTTGCAGGTGCGGTGCTCAGCATCCTCTCCCTTGTGGTGGCGATCATCGTGACGGGCGGAGTCTTGGCCGCGCCCACCATCGCCAATCTGCTGGCCCCGGAGTGGACCGGCGAGAAGCGCCTCCTCATGGAGCAGTTGATCCGGATTCTCTTTCCGGGTGCTGGCCTCCTGGTGTTTTCTGCCTGGTGCCTCGGGGTACTGAATTCGCACCGCCGGTTTCTGCTCTCGTATGCCGCGCCGGTCGTCTGGAACCTCGCGATCATTGCCGCGGTGTTGTTGGCAGGCAGCGCCGGGGGGATGGGGCGGGTCGTCGTCTGGGCGGCCTGGGGCTCCGTGGCGGGTTCGCTCCTGCAGGTTGCCGTCCAGTGGCCGATGGTGCGGGAGGTTGGCGGCGCAATCTGGTATCGCAGCTGGGTCAGCGTCCCCGACGTCGGGATCGTGGTGGCGACGTTCCTGCCGGCGCTCCTCTCGCGGGGAGCCCTGCAGTTCGTGGCCTTCGTGGACCTCTACCTCGCGCAGTTCCTTGGAACCAGTGCCGTGGCCGTGCTCGCGGCGGCGCAGGTGCTCTATACGCTCCCGGTATCGCTCTTCGGCATGTCGATTTCGGCGGCTGAGCTGCCGGAGATGTCACGAGAGCGTGGCGACGCCGATGCGATCGCCGGATCACTGCGGGTGCGCCTCGACGCGGCGACCCAGCGCCTCGCCTTCTACATCGCGCCGTCGGCCGTCGCCTTCCTCTTTCTGGGGGGCGTCCTCGCCGGCGCGATCTACCAGAGTGGCAAGTTCACCGCGGCGGACTCGCAATACGTCTGGGTCGTCCTGGCCGGCTCGGCGACGGGGTTGCTCGCCTCGACACTGGCGCGACTGTATGCCTCCGCCTTCTACTCGCTCCGCGACACCCGGACGCCGCTCCGTGCAGCGCTCATTCGCGTCGCCCTCGCGACCGTGCTCGGCGCGGTGGCGGCCTTGCTCGTGCCGGGATGGCTTGGCATAGACCCGAAGTGGGGCGCCGTCGGGTTGACTGCCACGGCCGGATTCTCGGGACACATCGAGTTCCTCATACTTCGGCGCGGGCTCTGCCGCCGGATCGGTCGCTTTTCGCTGCCGCAGACCGAGTTGGCCAAGCTCTGGGGAGCCGCCTTGCTCGCCGGGCTCGTGGCCACGGGCGGACGGCTGCTGCTGGGCGCCCTCGCGCCGTTGCCCATGGCCGCCGTCGTGGTGCCGCTCTTCTGTGCGACCTATCTGGCCGCGACGCACACCATGGACATCCCCGAAGCGGCGGTCCTGACCTCGCGCCTGGTGCGTCGCGTCCGCCGATGATCTCCGAGGCCCTCGCACGGAAGCTGGACACGCTCGCAGACGGCCCTGGCGTCTACCTCTGGCGCGACGCCGAGGGGGAGGTGCTCTATGTCGGCAAGGCCAAGAAGCTGCGGACGCGGGTGCGTTCCTACTTCGCCACCGACTTCCCCGACTCGCCGAAGCATCGCCTCCTCCAGCGCCGCATCGCCGATGTCGAGACGATCGTCGTCGTCAACGAGGCGCAGTCGTTGCTGCTCGAGAACAACCTGATCAAGGAATACCAGCCGCGCTTCAACGTGCGGATGAAGGACGACAAGAGCTATCCGTCGATCGCCGTCACGCTCGGCGAACCATTCCCGCGGGTCCTCGCCACGCGTCGCCGGGACATTCCCAAGGCGAAGTACTATGGCCCCTACACCGACGTCGGCGACATGCGCCGCACGCTGGGGCTGGTGCGCCGGATGTTCACGGTCCGCTCGTGTAGCGACAACATTCCCGTCGATCGCCGCGAACGGCCCTGCCTCGACTATCACATCGGACGCTGCAAGGCGCCTTGCGTCGGCTGGCAGGGTGAGACGTCGTATCGCGCGATGATCACCGAGGTCACCGACTTCCTCGATGGCCGCACCGTCGACTTGAAGGCGCGCATCCGGGTCATGATGCACGAGGCCAGTGAACGCGGAGGACTTCGAGCGAGCCAAGGATCTTCGCGACACGCTCAAATGGTTGGAGCAGGTCGAGACGCCGGCGACCGTGGATGTCGTTGGCACCGGGGACGCGGACGTCATCGGCTACGCGCGCGATGGGGACGATGCCGTCGGCGCACTCCTCCGCATCCGGGATGGTCGCGTGATCGGCCGCGAGCATCGCTTCCTGGAGAATGTCGACGAGGTGCCCGATGGCGAGGCACTCGAAGCGCTCCTGGTGCAGTGGTACGTCCCATTGGCCGGGAAGGCACGCCGGCTGCTGCTGCCGTTTCTGCCGGCTGAGCTCGAGGGCCTCGAGGAGTTGCTCCCCGACGCCCGAATTGCCGTGCCACAGCGCGGCGTGGGATCGCGGTGGAGCGAACTGGCCGACCAGAATGCGCGGCACCTCCTCGAGAGCCTCCGGATGGAGAGCTTCGAGACCGAGGAACGCGTCGAGGATCCGGTCTACCTGCTGGGGAGAGAACTCGGGATGACGACCGTCCCGCGCACATTCATCTGCGTCGACATCTCGACGGCCCAGGGCAAGGACACGGTCGGTTCGCTCGTGACGTTCGAAGCCGGGCGTCCGCGCAAGGCCGAGTATCGCAAGTTCAAGATTCAGGGGCCGGGGCAGCAAGACGACTTCGCCGCGATTCACGAAGTGGTCACCCGCTACTTCACGCGCCGCCTCGAGGAAGGGAAGCCCCTGCCCGACCTGGTGGTGATCGATGGCGGCAAGGGCCAGCTCGGCGCCGCGCAGGATGCACTCCGGGCGCTCGGCCTCGACCATATGCCGCTCGCCTCGCTCGCCAAGCGGGACGAGGAGATCTACCTTCCCGGCCAGAGCGACCCCATCCGGTTGACGCGACGCAACCCCGCACTGCGCCTCCTGCAGCGGGCGCGCGACGAGGCCCATCGCTTCGGGGTCACCTACAACCGGAAGCGTCGCACGCAGCGGACGATCACCTCGGCCCTGCTCGACATCCCGGGCATCGGCGCGACCAAGCGGCGGCTCTTGCTCACCACCTTCGGGTCGCTCGCCGGGGTCAAGGCGGCGACCGTTGCCGATATCGCGGCGCTGCCCGGATTCTCGACGACCAGCGCACAGAAACTGCTCGACGCCCTCAAGGGGAGCTGAATGGACTGGCATCTCGAATGTTCTGACTGCGGGCTGGTCGCCGCCCCCGATGGCCTCCCCTCGGTCTGCACCGCCTGCGGTCGCCCCTGGCTGGTCCGCTATCCCGACCGCGTCCATAGCACCATCGAGCGCGCCGAAGTGCGTCGTCGCCACGGCATGTGGCGATACCGCTCCTTCATGCCGCTCGGCGTCAACGAGGAACCGATCTCGCTCGGCGAGGGGGACACGCCGCTGCTTCGGCTGCCGCACCTGGAGCGGAGCCTCGGCTTCACCAATCTCTGGGTCAAGGACGAGGGCACCAATCCGACCGGCGCCTTCAAGGCGCGCGGACTCAGCGCCGCGATCACTCGCGCGGTGGCCGCAGGGGCCACGCGCTTCACCATCCCGACCGCCGGCAACGCCGGGGTGGCGAGCGCAGCGTACGCGGCACGCGCCGGTGCACAGGTCCGCGTCTACGCGCCGAAGAGCACACCGCGAACGATCCTCTCCCAGATCACGGCATTCGGGGGCGAGTTGGTGCTGCTCGACGGGCACATCGGCGACTGCGGCAAGGCCTCCCGGGCCTACGCGACCGAAAGCGGCGCGATGGACCTGAGCACCCTGCGCGAGCCGTACCGGATCGAAGGGAAGAAGACTCTCGGGCTGGAGCTGGCGCTGCAGTTCGGCTGGGAGCTGCCGGAGGTCATCCTCTACCCGACCGGCGGTGGGACGGGGCTGATCGGGATGTGGAAGGCGTTCCACGAGCTGCGCGAGGCCGGTTGGGTCACGTCCCCGATGCCCCGGTTCTATACGGTGCAGAGCACCGGATGCGCCCCGATGGTGAAGGCCTTCGAGGATGGCAGCGAGACGGCGACGCCGTGGGCCGACCCGTGGACCATCGCCAGCGGGCTCCGAGTCCCGGGGCCGCTGGGCGACAAGTTGATGCTCAAGATCCTGCGCGAGAGCGGGGGCGGTGTCTCGGCCATCGCCGATGCCACCATGGCCGACTTTGCGGCCCGGGGGACTCGGGAGGAAGGGGTGGACTGGTCGCCGGAGGGTGGAGCGGCCCTGGCAGCCGCCGTTGCCCTCCGCGATCAGGGGCAGGTGGGGGCCGACGAGCGGGTCGTGGTCTTCAATACCGGGGCCGGCTGGCTCTACCGGACCCCCGAGGATTTGCTCGGCCCCATCCAATGATTGATATTTAGGGGTTCTTGAGGAGGAGGCCGAGTGTACCCCCGGCCCTCCCTCGGGCGTCCCCTACGCTGGAACATGTCAACAACCGGCTGTTGTCGGAGCGCGTAATCAGTGTGGTCGCCAGGCAGGTGACCTTCCATCACCAATGCCGATTTCTCCGGGAATCGGCGGATTGAGACGAGGAACTGCGATGAGGACGTTCGGATTCGTTGGTGTGGCGGCGGTGGCCCTGTTGGCTCTTCCGCTGACGGCGCAGGTCGAGGGCAACCAGCGCGTCATGCGGGTCTTCGCCGGCGGCCGCTATCAGAGCCCCCTCTGTCCGCTGAAGGGTGACTTCCGGACCAGCAGTGCCGGGATGTATCTCAAGACCTCTGTCGAGGGCGCCGAGGGTGGAGCCCGCCCGGATGACGAGAAGCGGATCGGGATCGTCAAGAAGGGCCGCGACCAGGCCCTCGAGGCGGTCAAGGCGAATCCCAAGAGCGGGGCGGGGTGGTATTACCTCGGCCGCGCCGAGCTGCTGCTTGGCAATCTTGTTGGCGCCGACACCGCGTTCACCAAGGCGACGGAGAATGCTCCGGATTGTGCCGAGGAGATCAAGGGGTACCGCCAGCGCGCCTGGCAGCCGCTGCTGACTGGGGCAGCCGAAGCGATGAAGGCCTCGAAGAACGAGGAGGCGCTCACGCTCTTCCGCGAGGCGGCCATCATCTCGCGCGACTACCCGCAGGGCTTCTACAACACCGGCATTCTCTTCGCCAATACGGACAAGCCGGATTCGGCGGCGCACTACTTCGCGCTGGCGGTGGAAAAGAGCGGCAACGATCCGCGGCTCGCCAAGGACAAGCTCTCCGCGATCGTGAACCTCGCTTCGATGTACCAAGCGATGGACAAGCATGCGGAAGCGGTCGTGCAGTTCCGGAAGTTCCTCGCCGTCGAGCCGAACGACGCGCAGGTCAAGAAGGCCATGGCCTCGTCGCTTCGCCTCAGCGGGCAGGCCGAGGAAGCGTCGAAGATTGAATCCGCGATGCTGACGTCGGCGCTCGCCGACGGGTCGGCGACGGCGAACGACCTGATGCAGATGGGCGTGAACCTCTTCCAGGACAAGAAGTACCCGGAAGCGGCTGATGCCTTCGGCAAGGCGCTCGAGAAGGAGCCTTACTTCCGCGACGCGTTGTTCAACCTGGCCAACGTCTACCTGGCCGAGAAGAACGGGCCGAAGCTGGTCGAGACCGCCCAGAAGCTGTTGGCGATGGAGCCGTTGAACACGATCAACATGAAGCTGCTCGGCGAGGGCTATCGCGCCGCCAACGACCAGACCAAGCTGATCGAGACGGTCGAGAAGCTGGTCGGCGTGCCGACCAACGTGTCGATCGACAACTTCCAGGCTCGGAAGGACGGCGCCAAGCTGGTCGCGACGGCCACCGGCCTCGAGGCCACGACGCCGGGTGGCAAGCCGCTGCCGGCAGTCGCGAAGACGCTGACCTTCGAGTTCCTCGATGCCACGGGCACCGTGGTCGCGACCAAGGAAGTCGCCGTGCCGGCCCTCAAGGCCGGGGCGACGCATCCGATCGAGTTCGAGGTGACGGGCGCGAACATTCACGGCTGGCGCTACACCGCGAAGTGAGGCCGGCGCGCTGCCGACGCCGTTGATCGGCGTCGGCGGCCGCGCTATCTTGGTGGCCTCGCGGGAGTAGCTCAGTTGGTAGAGCATCAGCTTCCCAAGCTGAGGGTCGCGGGTTCGAACCCCGTCTCCCGCTTAGGTCCCGGACTGCCCATGGGCGGTCCGGGATCGCTCGTTTTCCCCCTATACACACCGGTCGCCCCCGTCCCTGCCGCCACGAGGCAGGGTTCTGGCCGCGAACTCGCTTGAAGTGAGAGCCCTTAACCCTTGTCAGGGGGCCAACATAGCGTCATATTGACTTGGTGAATAACTCCCTCGGGCGGCTCCCGTGATCAAGGTGACCAGTGTCCAACCCGATTCGATCGGCGAGGAACTCGGACTCGTACCCGGCACCGAGCTGTATACGGTGAACGGCCGCGAGCTCGAGGACTTCCTCGACTGGGAGTTCCTGACGGCGGACGAGGAGTTCACGCTCGTCTTCCAGGAGCCCGGGGCCGACGAGGCGTTCGAGGTCGTCGTCGAGCGCCCGGTCGAGGAGCCGATGGGGGTCGCCGTCGAGCCGCCACGCATCCGGCGCTGCGCCAACCGCTGTGACTTCTGCTTCGTCGAAGGGAACCCGGACGGCGTCCGCGAGGTGCTCTACATCCGCGACGACGACTACCGGCTGTCGTTCCGGTACGGCAACTTCGCGACGCTGACCAACCTCAAGCCGCACGACACCGCCCGGATCATCGAGTACCGGTTGTCGCCGCTCTACGTCTCGGTGCATGCCACCGATCCGGCCATCCGACGCTGGGTGCTTCGCAATCCGCAGGCGCCGGAAATTCTTCCGCAGATGCAGGAATTCGCCGACCACGGGATCGAGTTCCACACCCAGATCGTGATGTCACCAGGCGTCAACGACGGCGATGCCCTCAAGCAGACACTCGACGAGCTCTACGCCTTCGGACCGTCGGTATTGTCCGTCTCCGTGGTTCCGGTGGGGCTGACGGAGTTCTCGAAGCACCACCTGGTGCGCGAACCGGATGACGCCGAGTGCCGCAAGGCCGTGCTCCTGGTCGAGGCCGCCTCCGCCCGTGCCCGTGCCGAACGCGGGACGGCGTGGGCCTACGGCGCCGACGAGCTCTATCTGCGGGCCCATCTCGACCTGCCGCCCGCCGAGAGCTACGGCTCCTTCGACCAGGTCGAGAATGGCGTCGGCTCGGTCCGCTGGCTGCAGGAGCAGGTCCGCGAAGGCGCCGACGACCTCCGTGGCTGGGAGGGGCGGCGGATCGCCGTCGTGACCGGGACCTCGATGGCACCCCTGATGCCGATGGTCCTCGGACCGCTGGAGGAAGCGACGGGCGCGACGTTCACGCTCCTCGCGGTCGAGAATGATCTCTTTGGTCGGCGCGTCACCACCGCCGGCCTGCTTTCGGGCGGCGCGATGCGCGACGCCCTCCTGGCGCTTGAGGGGATCGACCTCGCGCTGCTGCCCGGTGAGTCGGTCAACGACGCCGGGCTGTTCATTGATTCGCTCAGTATCACCGCCCTTGCCGAGGCGGTGCCGATGCCGGTGCGGCTGTCGCGGACCTTTGTAGACGCCCTGATGGAGCCGTTGCCCGCATGAGCAGAGCCACTGTAGCCCTGGTCGGACGCCCGAACACCGGGAAGTCCACCCTTTTCAATCGCCTCGTCGGTGGCCGTGAAGCCATCGTCTCCGACAAGGCCGGCACCACGCGCGATCGTCACTTCGGCGAGGCCAACTGGATCGGCGTCGACTTCTGGCTGGTCGACACCGGCGGCCTCGTTCCTGGCTCGCAGGACACGATGGACAAGGCGATCGGTGCCCAGGTCGAACGCGCCGTCGAGGAAGCCGACGTCGTGATCTTCCTGGTGGACGGCAAGGACGGCATCAATCCGATCGATGCCGAGATCGCCGCCGGCCTCCGCGCCTCCGGCAAGCCCGTCATCCTCGGCGTGAACAAGCTCGACGACATCGCCGACCGCGACGCCCGGTTCGTCTTCTACTCGCTCGGGCTCGGCGAGCCGTGGCCCGTTTCGGCCGCCACCGGGAAGGGAAGCGGTGACCTCCTCGACGAGGTCGTGCGCCTCCTCCCCGAATCGGATGAGGACGAGGAGACCGAGCGCATCGATGTGGCGGTCATCGGCCGACCGAACGCCGGCAAGTCGTCGCTGGTGAACAAGCTCCTCGGCGAGGAGCGGCTCGTCGTGACGCCGATCGCCGGGACCACGCGCGACTCGATCGACACCGACTTCGCCTACGACGGCGGCGTGATCCGGTTCATCGACACCGCCGGACTCAGGCGGAAGGCGAAGGTCGAAGAGGACCTGGAGTTCTACTCGGGGATGCGGACGGAGCGCTCCATCGGGCGCGCCGACATCTGCCTCCTCGTCGTCGACGCCGAGCGCGGAATGCACAACCAGGACCTCCGCATCGCCAACAAGGCGTGGGACGCCGGGTGCGCGGTCATCGTCTACGTGAACAAGTGGGACCTGATCCCCGAGAAGGACGCCAACACGGCGAAGCGCGGGCAGGAGCAGTTGATCGAGAAGGCGCCGTTCCTCGAGTTCGTGCCGTTCCTCTACGGCTCCGCGCTCACTGGTCAACGCGTGCGCAACGTCCTCGAGCTGATCCGCAAGGTGGCCGACGAACGGAAGCGCCGCATTCCGACCGCCGAAGTGAACACCGTCCTCGAGGCACTGCTCGAGCGCGCTGCCCCGCCGCAGGCTGCTGGCGACGAAGTGAAGCTGTTGTACGCGACGCAGATCGAGTCGGCGCCGCCGACCTTCGTCATCATCTGCAATCGGCCGGACCATGTGGCCGAGTCCTATCAGCGGTATCTCATTCGCGGCTTCCGGAAGGCGTGGGGCTTCACCGGCTCGCCCTTGCGGCTGAAGCTGAACCGGCGGGGAAACCGGAATTGACGACCGCGCTCCTCGGTGCGGTCGTGGCGTCGTACCTGCTCGGGGCGATTCCCACCTCGCATTGGGTGGCGCATGGCCTCAAGGGGATCGACCTCCGCACGGTGGGGAGCGGCAATCTTGGCGCGACCAACCTCTATCGTCAGCTCGGGTGGCGGTACGCAATTCCGGTCGGGATCTTCGACATGATGAAGGGCGCCATTCCGGTGGCGGTCATCGGGCCGTGGGCTGGCGCGGGGGCCATCGGCTCGCTGTTGCTCGGCGTGGTGGCGGTGTTCGGCCATGTCTTCTCGCTCTTCGTCGGCTTCAAGGGTGGCAAGGGCGTGGCGACTGGTGGCGGGATCGTCCTCGGCTTTGCGCCCTGGGCCTTTCTGGTGGCGTTGCTGGTGTGGATCGTGACGACGCGCCTGAGCGGGTACGTCTCGCTCGGCAGCATCCTCGGCGCCTTGGCGCTGCCGCCGGCGCTCTGGTTCTTGCATCCGTCCGAACGCGGCGCGGTCCCCTATGTCCTGTTGCTGTCGGCGCTGGTGATCTGGTTCCACCGCGCCAACATCCGCCGGCTGATGGCGGGAACCGAAAACCGGTTCGGGACGGGGCGGTCCACCACGGGGGCGACCACGTGAGCCGGGTCGCGGTCCTCGGCGCCGGCGCGTGGGGAACGGCGCTGGCCGACCTGCTCGCGCGGAAAGGCCATGAAGTGCGCCTCTGGGCCCACGAGCCCGACGTCGCGACCGCGATCAACGCCGACCATCTCAACCCACTCTACTTCCCTGACGCCCCGCTCGATCCCCGACTGATCGCGAGCAGCGATCTCGGGGCAGTGCTCGACGGCGCGCCCGTGATCTGCTCCGTGGCGCCGAGTCACGTCACACGGGCGCTGTTCGAACGGGCGGCGCCGATGGTGCGTCCCGGCACGCACCTGGTGTGCGCGACGAAGGGGATCGAGACGGAAACTCTCGCCCTGATGAGCGATGTCGCCGCCGAGGTGTTGCCGCACGCGCCGTTCGTCGCCCTGTCGGGGCCGAGTTTCGCGGACGAAGTGCACGAGGGCCAGCCGACGGCGATCGTGGCCGCATCGCTCGATGAGGCGGCGTGCGAGGCCGTGCAGCAACTCTTCAGTACGTCCTACTTCCGGGTGTACACGGGGAGTGATGTCACCGGCGTCGAGCTGGCGGGCAGCCTGAAGAACACCATGGCGATCGCCGCCGGCATCCTCGAAGGTCTCGGGCTGGGCCACAATCCGCGGGCGGCGCTGCTGACCCGCGGCCTCGCGGAAATGGCGCGGCTCGGCGCGGCGCTCGGGGCACGGCCGGAGACCTTCGCAGGGCTCGCGGGCATGGGCGACCTGATCCTCACCTGCACCGGGGCGCTGTCGAGGAATCGCCAGTTGGGCGTGCTGCTGGCCCAGGGGATGACGCTGGACGATTACCGTGCGACGCATCGCAACGTGGCGGAGGGGGTCAACACGGCACTCGGCGCGTCACGGCTCGCGGCGAAGCATGGCGTGGCGATGCCGATCACCGAGCAGGTGGCGGCGGTGTTGTATCATGGGGCCTCGCCGCGCGAGGCGATCCGAATGCTGATGGAGCGGGAGCTCAAGGCGGAGCGATGGACATGACGCTGCCGAATCCGGTGCAGCAATTCTTCTCGATCGGCGAGGTGTGTGCCCTCACCGATCTCAAGCCGCACGTGCTGCGGTACTGGGAAAGCCAGTTCCGCTTCCTGAACCCGGCGAAGAATCGCTCGGGCAACCGGGTGTACAAGTCGCGCGAAGTCGAGATGATCATGCTGGTGAAGCATCTCCTCTACACGGAGAAGTTCACCATCGAGGGCGCGCGGCAGCGCCTCGACGCGTATCGCCGCACCGGCGAGCTCAAGAATGCCGCGCGGGCGGCGATGCGCTGGGAGACGGTGCAGGAAGTGCGCGCCTCGCTCGACGATGTGCTGGCCGTGCTCGAGGGACGTGAGCCGGCGATCCGCGCCCAGCCGGCCGACGAAGAGGTGGGGTGAGATGCACATTCTCGTGGTGAATGATGATGGCATTCTCTCGCCCGGAATCCAGGTCCTTGCCGAAGCGTGTCAAACGGTGGCGCACGTCACGGTGGTGGCGCCCGATCGCGAGCAGAGCGCCCAGAGTCATGCGTTGACACTCACGCGGCCGCTGCGCCCGGTGGTGCGCCCCGATGGCAGTTGGCAGGTCGATGGAACCCCCACCGATTGCGTGCTGCTGGCGCTCGAGGCGTTGATGCCGGAGCAGCCGGCGTTCGTCTTCTCCGGGATCAACCACGGCCCGAACATGGGCGAGGATGTGCTGTACAGCGGAACCGTCTCCGCGGCGATGGAGGCCGTGGTGCTCGGCATCCCCGGGGTGGCGATCTCCTTCGCCGGTCGGCGCGAGGACCTGCTTCCGGGCTACGCTCCGATCCTCGCGAAGTTGGTCAAGCGAATCACCACTCTCGACAACTATCCCCGCAACACGCTGCTCAACATCAACCTCCCCGAGATTCCGGCTGATGAGGTCAAGGGGATCACGGTCGCCCGGCTCGGCTCGCGCGTCTTCGAGGGGTCGGTGGCCCGACAGAAGGATCCGTGGGGTCGCGAGGTCTTCTGGATCGGTGGGGGCACCATCACCTGGAGCGGCGAGCTCGACACTGACCACGCCGCCGTGGCGGCGGGCTACATCGCCGTGACCCCGCTGCAACTCGATCTCACGAATCACACCCTCCTCGAAACGGTCCGCGGATGGCGCCTGGAGGAGTAGCGTGAGCGACGGCTATGTCGGCTACCGCTCCGCGCTGGTCGAGGCGCTGCAGCGCAAGGGCATCCGCGACATGGCGGTGCTGCGCGCGGTGGCCACCGTGCCGCGTCACCACTTCGTGCCGGAATCGCTCCGCCATCGTGCGTACGAGGACGCGGCCTTGCCGATCGGCAGTGGACAGACCATTTCACAGCCCTACGTGCAGGCCCGTTCCTGCGAGTTGCTCGCGCTCACCGGGCGCGAACGCGTGCTGGAGATCGGCACCGGCTCGGGCTACCAGACGGCACTCTTGTCGATGTTGGCCGAGAGCGTCTTCTCGATCGAGCGGGTGCCGGAGCTGGCGCGGCGTGCGCATGACGCCCTGCGCTCGCTGGGCGACTACGAGAACGTCTCGGTGATGCACGCCGACGGCACTCTCGGCTGGAAACCGAACGCGCCCTACCAGGGGATCGTCGTCGCCGCGGCCTCGCCCACCGTGCCGAAGCCGCTGGTCGAGCAGCTCGCGCCGGGGGGGCGGTTGGTGATCCCCGTCGGGTCGCAGGAAGGGCAGGTGCTCACGCTGGTGACACGAGACCAGGACGGCCCCGGCTACGCCGAGCAGGCCATTCACGATGTCCGATTCGTGCCGTTGCTGGGCGAATTCGGCTTTTCCCCGCAGGATTGAATGGAATTCCTCAAGACCTTCGTCGGCTACTTCCTGCACCTCGATGTCCACCTCGGGGAGTTGATCCGCAATTACGGCACCTGGACATACGGGATTCTCTTCCTGATTGTCTTCGTGGAAACCGGCGTGGTGATCATGCCGCTGTTGCCGGGGGACTCGCTGCTCTTCGCGGCCGGGACCTTCGCGGCACTCGGCGACCTGAATCCGTGGGTGTTGAACCTGATTCTGGTCGTGGCGGCCGTCCTCGGTGACGGGGTGAATTACCACATCGGCAAGTCGATCGGGTCGCGGGCGTTTTCGGGCAACATCCGGTTCCTCAAGAAGGAGTACCTGGAGCAGACGCAGGCCTTCTACGACAAGCACGGCGGGAAGACGATCATCCTGGCCCGCTTCATCCCGATCATCCGGACCTTCGCCCCGTTCGTGGCCGGCATCGGGACGATGACGTACCCCCGCTTCCTGGCGTACAACGTCATCGGCGCGGTGGCGTGGGTCACCTCCTTCGTCTGGATCGGCTATGGCTTCGGCAATATCCCGGCGGTCAAGGAGAGCTTCTCGCTGGTGATCCTGGGGATCATCGGCGTCAGTGTCCTGCCGATCGCACTGGAGCTCCTGAAGGGGTGGCGGGCGCGGCGGCAACCCGCCGCCTGACCGGGCTGGGGTCCGGCGGGGCGCCCCCCAGCATTAGATTCGTGCGATGCGCCCCCGTAGCTCAGCTGGATAGAGCGGACGCCTCCTAAGCGTCAGGTCGGCAGTTCGAATCTGCCCGGGGGCATGGAACCAGGTGTCCGTCCGTTTCGTCGTAGACCAGGCCACACCATCCCGTCCAATTCCTTGCCCAGTACTGAGGGCTTTGGCGCCATGCATCGCACTCTCCGACCCATCCCGACCGTCCTCGCCCTGCTGGCGCTGACGGGCTGTGCCACTGCCGCCGCCCGCACGCCACCCAGCGCCCCCGTGCCATCGGCGATGCTGGGTGGCGACCCCGGGAGCATCGCGCGCGCCCGCGCTGACAGCATCCGGTACCCCTACACGGCCGCCGACATCCATTTCATGACCGGGATGATCGGCCACCACGCGCAGGCGATCGACATGGCCCGGTGGGCGCCGACTCACGGCGCCTCCGAGTCGATGAAGGTGCTGGCCGGACGGATCATCAATGCGCAGCAGGACGAGATCGTCATCATGCAGCGCTGGCTGCGCGACCGCCAGCTGCCGGTACCCGAGGCGAAGGCCGGCCCGATGGTGATGCAGATGGGGGGCATGGCGCATTCGATGCTGATGCCGGGGATGTTGACCGAGGCGCAGATGAAGGAGCTCGATCAGGCCCGCGGTCTCGACTTCGACCGGCTCTTCCTCCAGTTCATGATCCAGCACCACCGCGGCGCCGTCACGATGGTGAAGGAGCTCTTCGCCACCGACGGGGCCGCCCAGAACGAAACCGTCTTCAAGTTTGCCTCCGACGTCAACACCGACCAGACGACGGAGATTGCCCGAATGGAGCGCATGCTCGCGACGATCCTGTTCGAGAAGCGCGCGCCCTGAGTCGTTCCGTTTCCCTCCACCCCCAGGAGTCTTCCATGACGATTCGTACCACCCAGATCGCGCTGCTGTTCGGCGCCGGTGTCTTGGCCGGTTGCGCCGGCGGTGGTGCCGGCGGCAGTGCGTCGCCCGCGCCGATGGCCTTCACGACGTCACCGCGCCCCGATCCGCGTGTCGGCCTCAAGGCCGGCCTCTATGATGCCGGCGAGGCGTCGTGGAACCTGCGGCTCGCCTCGACCACGAAGTCGCCGCCGAGGTTCGAGGGGTCGACCAACTCCGACCTCGCCTTCACCGGCAAGTATGCCATCCAGGGCAACTACAACGGCTACCAGGTCTGGGACATTTCCAACCCGGCCAAGCCGGTGCTCACCACGGCCTACTTCTGCCCGGCCTCGCAGAGCGACGTCTCGGTCTACAAGAACCTCCTCTTCGTCTCCGGCGAAGGGCAGACGGGCCGACTCGATTGCGGTGCCCAGGGCGTTTCCACGGCAGTCAGCAAGGACCGCCTCCGTGGCCTCCGCATCTTCGACATCACCGACATCAAGAATCCGAAGAACGTCGGCAACGTGCAGACCTGCCGCGGCTCGCACACCCACACGGTGCTCGAGGACCCGAAGGACAAGGCCAACGTCTACGTCTACATCTCGGGCTCGGCCAACGTCCGCTCGGCCGACGAACTCCCGGGCTGCGTGAACACGACGCCGGACAAGGATCCGAACTCGGCGCTGTTCCGCATCGAGGTGATCAAGGTCCCGCTCGCCGATCCCTCGAAGGCGGCGATCGTTTCGTCGCCGCGCATCTTCAACGACCTCACAGCGCCGAAGGGCCACGGCGCGTCGCCGGCTGACGCGGCCGAAATGGCGAAGGCCAAGGCGGCTGGCGCGTTCATCGCTGACGTCGGTGGTGAGCAGATGATCCTTCCTTCCGGCTTCGTCAGGACGATGCTCGACTCCGTCGTGAAGGCACGCGGTGGCGCGGGGGCCCCGACGGGGGCGGACTCCAGCGCCCTGCGCGCCGCGCTGCCGGCCATGATCGCCAAGATGATCGGGCAGCAGGCCGGGCCGAGCAACGCACCGCGCCCGGGACCGACGCAGTGCCATGACATCACCGTCTATCCCGGCATCGGTCTGGCCGGCGGCGCGTGTGAGGGGTACGGCCTCCTGCTCGACATCAGCAATCCGGCCAACCCGGTGCGTATCGCGGCGGTCGCCGACTCGAACTTCTCCTATTGGCACTCGGCGACGTTCAACAACGACGGCACCAAGGTCCTCTTCTCCGATGAGTGGGGCGGTGGCGGCGGGCCGAAGTGCCGCGCCGACGACCCGAAGCAGTGGGGAGCCGACGCCATCTTCACGATCGAGAATCGGCAGCTGAAGTTCCGCAGCTACTACAAGTTGCCGGCGCCGCAGACGTCGCTCGAGAACTGCGTGGCCCACAACGGCTCGCTCATCCCGGTGCCGGGCCGCGACATCATGGTGCAGGCCTGGTATCAGGGCGGCATCTCGGTCTTCGACTGGACTGATGCGGCGCACCCGACCGAGATCGCCTTCTTCGACCGCGGCCCGATCGCGGCCGACCATGCGGGCAACGGCGGGTCGTGGTCGGTGTACTGGTACAACGGCGCGATCGTCTCGTCCGAAATCGCCCGCGGCCTCGACATCTTCGAGCTGGTGCCGAACGCGAACCTGACCCAGAACGAGATCGACGCCGCCAAGACGGTGGTGCTCGATCACCTCAACACCCAGGGCCAGCCGAAGTTCACCTGGGCGCCGACCTTTGCGCTCGCGCGCGCGTACACCGACCAGCTGGAGCGGTCGCGCGGGCTCTCATCGAGCCGGATCACGTCGGTCCGTCAGGCGCTGCTCCGCGCCGAGCAGGCCAACGGCACCGCCAGGCGCGATGCGCTGACCGCGCTCGCCAACGAGGTGAACGGTGACGCCGGCAGCTCGAAGGATGCCCTGAAGGTGCGGGCCCTCGCGGCCGCGGTGCGGGACCTGGCCGCCAAGTAGCACCACCCTTTCTTCAGGCGGGGGGCGTCGACTTCTGGATGAGGTCGGGGCCCCTTCGCCGTGGAGCCCCCTCCCATGTCCGGTGAACTGATTGTCTTGCGTCTGCTGCATGTGGTTGGTGGCGTCGTGTGGGTTGGCGGCGTCGTCCTGATGCATTTCGTCCTGCTCCCGTCGGTCGCTCAGGCCGGCCCAGCCGCAGGTCCGGTGATGGCCGCCATCCCGCAACAGCGGCTGTTCCGGTGGCTCCCCGCGATCGCCGTGATCACCATGCTGGCCGGGATCCGGCTGCTCTGGGTGGCCTCTGCGGGCTTTGCGAAGGAATACTTCCTCACCTGGACTGGCCACACGTACTCGGTCGGGGCGCTGTTGGCGATCGTCGGCTTCCTGATCGCCATGCTCGTGAGTCGGCCGAGCGCCATGCGCGCCGGGCAACTGATGGGGCAGCTGGCTGGCGCGGGCGATGACGCCACGCGGGCCCAATTGCAGGCCGAGGTCGCCAGGCTCCGGGGGCGGGCCGGTCGGTTCGGCGGCCTCTCCACCATCCTGTTGTTGACGGCGACTGCGGCGATGGCCATTGCCCGGTACCTCTAGGATGCCAGCAGCTTCCCCAGACGTTAGATTCGGGGGCTTTCCGCCCCCAACCCCGTCACCAGGTGTCTCGATGCGATCGCATTGCCTTCGTGCGTTCCTCATGTTGTCCGCCGTGGCCATTCCGCTCCACGCCCAGGTCCAGAAGAAGGCGCTGACCCAGGCCGACTGGGATCGTTGGGAGTCGATCGGTGCGCCGACGCTCTCCAACGACGGTCGCTGGGCCGCCTACACCATTCGTCCGCAGGTGGGCGACGGCCGCTATGTCGTCCGTGCCACCACCGGCAACACGGAATACACCATTCCGCTCGGCTACATCGCGCGGGCCAACAACAGCGTCCCCGCGCGCGGCGCGGCGGGCGGTGGGGCGCCGGCTGCCGGTGGCGCCGCGGGGGGAAGCGGGCAGCTGACCCCGGATGGGCGGTTCGCGATCGCGACCACGCAAGCGACCAAGGCCGAGGTGGACCGCATCGCCAAGGCGGTCGCGGCGCTCAAGAATGCTCCGCGGCCAGCCGCGGTACCGGCCGGGGCGGCGCCTGCGCCGGCCGCCGCCGCGCCCGACACGGTGACTCCGAAGGGGGCGCTGGTCATCCTCGATCTTCGGACCGGGGTTCAGACGGCGATTGTCGGGGCACGCGGCCCCCGGTTGGCGAGGGAGAGCAGCAACTGGATGATCTACACGCCGGACTCGGTGCGCGTCCCCGGTGACTCGTCGGCGGCGAATGGTCGCGGCGCGGCCGGTGCCGCCGGTGGGCGTGGCGCTGGTGGCCGCGGTGCCGCGGGCGGGGCAGGGGCTGCCGCGTCGACGGGGCCGCGCCGGACGTACGGCTCCACGATCACGCTGCGGAACATGGTGACCGGCGCCGAGGAGAAGATGACCTACGTCGCCTCGTCGACCTTTGACGACAGCGCCAAGGTGCTGGTCTACACCATCGCCTCGCGGGACTCGACGCAGGACGGGATCTTCATCCGCAACCTCGCGACCGGGACCACCACCACGGTGATGAAGGCGCCGGGCAATTATCGCGGCTTCAACTTCGACCGGGCCCAGCAGCAGTTCGTCTTCACGACCGATGCCGGTGCCGAGTTCGGCAAGCCGGAGGCCGTGGGCACGATCTACCATGGCACGCTCAAGAGCGGCACGGCGACCGCGCTGATCACGCCGGCGATGGTGCCGACCGGACTCCGCATTCCGGCGACCACGACCGCCACCTTCAGTCGCAACGGGACGGCACTGCAGTTCACCATGTCGCCGCCCGCTCCCGATACCATCCCGGCCGACTCGTTGAACGGCAAGGCGCGCTTTGACCTGTGGCACTGGAAGGATCCGCAGTTGCAGCCCGCACAGCTCCTGAGCGCCGGGCGTGATCGGACCAAGAGCTATCAGACGATCTTCCATCTCGGCCCGGCGCCGAAGGCGACACGCACCGTCAAGGGTCGCGACACGATGATGACCCTCGTCGGCGACAAGCGGCTCGTCAAGCTCGCCGATGACACCGTCAGCGGCGTGCAGCTCTCCGACGATGCCAAGGTCGGCGTCGCGACGAGCTCGGTGCGCTACGACATCGAGAAGATGTGGGGCGCGGGCGGCAACGACATCTATGTGGTCGATCCGATCACCGGCATCCGCAAGCAGATCGCCACCCAGGTGCAGACGGGTGGGCAGCTCTCGCCTGATGCGAAGTACGCCTATTACTTCGATCGTGGGAACTGGTATGCCTATCAGCTTGCCACCAACACGCTCCTCAACGTCACGGCCCAGGTGAAGGGCGTCCGCTTCGGTCAGGAGACCTGGAGCACGCCGGACGAGCCAGCGGCCTGGGGCGTGGCCGGCTGGACCAAGGGCGACAAGTCGGTCCTCGTGTACGACCGCTTCGACGTCTGGGAACTCGATCCGACCGGCGCGAAGGCCCCGGTCATGGTGACCGACTCGGTCGGCCGTCGCGAACGGACGGCCTTCCGGATCGTCGACCTGAATCGTGATCGCGAAGAGGATCGCTTCATCGACCCGAGCAAGCCGCTGTACTTCCGCGCCTTCTCCGAGGCCACCAAGGGCAGCGGCTATTACCGCGACCGGCTCGACGTGAAGGGCGCGCCGGAGAAGATCGTCTTTGGCGACTATGCCTATGGCGCGCCGACCAAGGCGAAGGCGGCCGACGTCTACCTCATGACGCGCGGCACCTTCGTCGAATTCCCGAACCTCTGGGTTGGACCGTCGCTCACGCAGGTGACCAAGATCACCGACGTGAATCCGTGGCAGAAGGAGTACAACTGGGGGACGGCCGAACTCGTGAGCTGGCTGAGCGAGGACGGCGTGCCGCTGCAGGGCATCCTGTACAAGCCGGAGAACTTCGATCCCTCGAAGAAGTACCCGCTCATCGCGTACAACTACGAGGATCTCTCCGACGGGCTCTTCAGCTATGTCCCGCCGACCGGCCGGAACATCATCAACGCGACCCACTACGCCTCGAACGGCTACCTCGTCTTCATGCCGGACATCCACTACGAGGAAGGCCACCCGGGCGAGAGCGCCCGCAAGTCGATCGTGCCCGGCGTGCAGATGCTGCTGGCCCGTGGGTACGTCGATCCCAAGGGCCTTGGCATCCAGGGACAGTCGTGGGGCGGCTACCAGGCGGCCTACATCGTCACGCAGACGTCGCTGTTCTCGGCCGCGATGGCCGGTGCCCCCGTCGCCAACATGACGTCGGCCTACGGCGGCATCCGGTGGGGCAGTGGCCTGGCGCGCGCCTTCCAGTACGAGAAGGGGCAGAGCCGCATCGGCAAGTCGCTGTGGGAGGCGCAGGATCTCTACCTCGAGAACTCGCCGCTCTTCCACCTGCAGCGCGTGACGACGCCGCTCTTCATCATGCACAACGACCAGGACGACGCGGTGCCCTGGTGGCAGGGGATCGAGTTGTTCGTCGGCCTCCGCCGGTTGAACAAGGAGGTGTACCTCATCAACTACAACGGTGACGTGCACAACCCGGCGTCGCGCGCCAATCAGAAGGACATGGCCATGCGGATGCAGCAGTTCTTCGACACCAAGCTCAAGGGCGCAGCCGCCCCGGAGTGGATGGTCAAGGGCATCCCGGCCGTCAACAAGGGTCGCGATCAGGTCACCTACACGACCCCCGTGCCGCCCGCCAAGCCGTAACGGCCTCGGCACGACGTACCAACGCAACGGGGCGACGCATCACGCGTCGCCCCGTTGTGTTTTCGCGTGCGACGCGAGCGACTAGGCGCCGCGCTTCGCGATCAATGCCACACGCGATCGGTCCGACACCACCACGCCACCGGGCTTCTCGACCGTCACCACAAACAGCGTCGCCTTCGTGACCCGGATGGCCGGGTCGATCGGCACCAGCGCCTCCGCAGTGCCGGCGGCCACATTGAAGACGCCGCCGTCCACGGGATAGCGTTCATCGCCCGACGCATCGAAGATCCAGAGCTGGTACTGCTCCTTGGTCGGGTCGTTGGCGGCGAGCTGGTGGAATCGCATCACGCCGGTCTGTGCGGAATCGCTCCACACCACGTCGCCGTGCGCGCTGTCGGCCGCCTCGTCGGGGCCACGCGTCCAGGAGAGTTCGCCGGCGGTCGGCAAGAGCGTTGCCCGCAAGGCAGCCACACTCGGCCCGGTGATCACGGTGGGCCCCGGACTGCGGCCGACCATGGCCCAGAGGGCGATCGCGGCGGCGGCGGCCCACCCGGTCCACCATGGCACGCCCGTCGTGCGCCGCGCCCCGAGATCGATCACTGGGGAGACATCCGCCTCGCCCCGGCTGATGAGGGTGGCGGTCAGCTCGCGCGAGAGGGGAGATTCTTCGCCCGCCACCAGCGCGGCCGCAAGCTCCGCCTCGATCAGCTCCTCGTCGGAGGGGCGTTGCATGTCGGTCATCGAGCACCCCCTTCGTTGGACTGGCCCACACCCATCAACGCCCGGGCCCGCAGCAGGCCACGACGCACGTGCGACTTGACCGTGCCGAGGGGCGTGTCGGTCTCAAGCGCCACCTCCTCATGCGTCTTTCCTTCGAGCAGGGTCATCTCCAGCATCCGTCGTTGCATCGGCGTCAACTCGGCGAGCACGCGGCGCGCCGCATCGCCGTGCTCCAGCACCTCCGCCGCTCCGGTCGTCTCGGCGGCCGGATCGAAATCTTCGGGGAAGGCGACCATCACCGGGGCGCGTCCGCGCTTCCGAGCCCGATCAATCAGTCGGCGCCTCGCGATCATTGCCACGAAGCCCCGCGGGGAACACTTGGCTGGGTCGTATCGACCGGCGCTCTTCCACAGGTCGATGAAGATCTCCTGCACCGCATCCTCGGCATCAGCGGGATCGTGGTTCCAGCGCTTCGCCAGCGCCTGCACCAGCCCGCCGAAGGTCTGGACGCAGTCGGCCACCGCACGCTGGTCGCCGCGAGCGATGCGGCCGAAGAGTTCGGCAGCGTCGAGGTCACCCATCATCACGCCGGGAGTGAGGAGCATTCCTGTCATCTCCCCTCGGTTCGCTCCACGTCGTCCGTTGGATGCAGTCGGCTGGATTCATGGCCGGCCGTCGTCGCCGAAGGGGTCTCCCGGCGGGGCGCGCAGGGCCGGGGAGGGTGTCGGCAGTTCGCGACGTTCGCGCCACCGGGTGATGTCCGCGGAGATCGCGGCCCAATGGGCCCGCGCCGTGACCACCCCAACCACGGACCGCGCCTTCGCGTCGGTCCCGAGCGCGGCCAGCTTCAATTCCACGACATCACGGACTTCCTGGGCAGCGTCCCGGTCAGCCGCGAGGGTCAGCATCCGATCCACGACGGCCCGCTGGGTAACACGGCGCAAGGCAGCTTCGGTTGGCGTGGTCGCAGCACCGCGCCAGGTGGCCGCCACGAGGCGGTCGATCACTTCCTCGAACGTGAGCTGGCCCGAGTGGCGCACCGCCCCGATCACCAGGCGCGCGGCACGCTCCCGCTGCAACAAGCCGTCGACGGTGAACTGGGCCAGCGTGCGCGCAGCGCTCAGCGCATCGAAGCCCGGGCGACTGCGGGTCGCAAAGAGCTCCACCGATTCGGGGTAGCCGCCGGGCCGAGGGGCCATCAGCGTCTGAATGGAATCGGGGATCGCCAATTCGGACGGCTCGAGGGTGGTGAGCAACTGGGCGAGGGCCGCGCGTTGACGGTCGGCCGAGATCATCCGCGTCGCCTGCTGCCCATCGCCCTTTACGGCGTAGGCATACTCCATCCCACCGACGGTCTTCACCAGCGAGTTGATTGCGAAGCGATGCCAGAAGTAGAGCGGCACGAAGCGCTCCTGCAGCGTCGCGATCGGCTCACCGTCGCGGATGTTGCGGAGGCCGAAGTGCGCGATGCCCCAACGCCGCACCTCCATCTGGTGCCTCAGGAACTCCTCTGCGGTCGCCGCATCATCCCAGAGATTGGTGCGGGGGTCACTCGCCGATTCGGGGCGGGCGTCGTTGTCGGAGAGGAAGCGATAGCCCTTCCGCAGGCCGTCGGCGACAATCGCGCGCAACGAGTCCGCCTCCACCGCTGCGGGCCAGATGCCGTAGCCCCAGCGGATCGCCCAGACGTCGTACTCGCCGGGGCCCACGTCATAGGCGGCCGAGATATCGGGCCGGCCATTGGTCATCCGGATTCGCGGGGCAGGGTAGTCCATCACCGAACCACGATCGTAGGTCGAAGCGATGTAGTTGTGGGCCAGGCCCAGCGTGTGACCGATCTCGTGCGCCGTGACCTGGCGGACGCGGGCCAGCACGAAGGCGGTGTCGGCCGAGGCGGCGTCGGCGCCGAAGAAGGCCGCGTAAAGGTTGTAGTCGGTGCGCGCACGGTGCGAGTCCATCCGCGCCATTCCCTTGAGCAGCTCGCCGGTGCGCGGATCGCCAACGGCACCGCCAATGCTCCAGCCGCGTTCGTTGCGATTCTCCCACTGCACCACGTTGTACCGCGCATCCATCGGATCGGCACCCGCGGGGAGGTACGCAACGCGGAAGGCGCCGGGCAATCCGGCCCGTGCGAACGCCTCCTCCCACCACTTGGCACCTTCGAACGTCGCGGTGCGGACGGGCTCGGGAATGCCGGGGTCGATGTAGTAGACGATCGGATTGAGGATCGGCGACCCGGGGTTCGCCGGGTCCTGACGCTGCAGCCGGTGCCGCGCGATCCAGCGCTGCGTGAGATCGCCCTGGATCGGCTCGAAGTAGTCCTTGAATCCGGTGGCGCCGTAGCCGACTCGCGGATCGTACAGACGGGGGACGTAGCGAGCATCTGGGAGGGCGAGCAGCGTCAGGTGTTGACGCAGCGTGAATGCCCGGCCATCGGGAACGATGGACTCCACCGTGCGGCCCGGAATGCCACTCGTCGCAAAGGTGAGCGACACGTCGATTTCACTGTTGCCCGGGAAGCCCGCGGTGAAATTGCGATTGACGCCGGAGCGGTCGCGCGCAACGGCGTAACTCCCCTCCTGGCTTCGCTGCAGCGTCGAGGCGACTTCCATCCAGTCACGATGCACGAAGTCCGTCGCATCGACGAGCACGCGGTCGCCCTCGGCGCCGATGATCGGCAACGCACCGGAGATGCTCGACGGAAACGCCTCATCGACCGTGCGACGATGGAGCGAGTCCCCTCGCGTGCGATAGCTCCAGTTCTCGAAGATGACCCGCACCACGTTGCCGGCCGTTTCGAAGCGGGTGACGTAGGACGGGCCGTTGGCCCCGCGATCCAGTCCGATCGGATTGGAGCCGAGCCCGGTCGCGAGCTCGGCGACGAAGAGCGCCCGAAGGCCGCCCTTGGGCAGCTCGAGGGCGAGGGTCCCCTTCGATTCGTCGAGATACATGGTGACGAAGCCGGGGAGACGGCTCCAACCGGCGGTCTTGCTGGCGATGGTTGGCAGCGGGGCGGGGGCCGCGGTCTGCTGGGCCGTCAGCCCGCCATTCGGGAGCACCGCTAAGAGGAGGGTGGCGGCGGCAGCCGGCATCCCCCAGTAGCGGCGGAGATTGGCAATGATCACGGGCAGGCCCCGGAAGACGCAGAAGGTGAGTGCCACCCAGGCCAGCCAGCGACCGCCCTGCAACAGGGTCGGGGCGTACCCGGCCAGCCTGTCTGAGGCGGGGTACCCCGCGAGCGCTTGGGCCAGGGTGAGCAGGGTAAAGGTGACGATCTTGCTGATCGAGTACCCGGTCCGCATGAAGGGGGATCCGACCATGAACTTGCCAAGCTTCGACTTGTGCTGGTCGAAGGGGGCCACCCCTTGGGCGATCCCGATACTCCGGAAGGCGTCCGTGAGGGTGGTCCGGGCGATCACCACGAGCGGGATGACCACCGAAATCAGCCCGAGATCGGCAAAGACGGCCCAGAGCACCAATTCATAGGTGCGATCGGCCGCGATGTCGAGCACCGAGCCAAACATGGTGGTTTGGCCGCTCTTCCGTGCCACCATCCCGTCCACCGTGTCCAGGCCGAGCCCCACCAGCAGGAGGGCGACCCCCGCCAGCCGGAGGGCTGGTGAGCCGAAATAGAGTATCAGGACGTTGGCGAGGAGGAGGGGGAAGCGGGACAGCGTGATATAGTTGGCCAGCAAGCGGTGCTCCGGTCGGGGCTGGGAGGAATGGACACCCTGCAGGGCGGTGGAGACAAGGGACGGGGTCGGGATCTGGCGTCCACCACGCCATTGTGCCATCTTTGGAGGCTGTATCGGCCATTTCTGGCCAGTGGCGGGGCTTCTTACACGACAGGTCGCATGGCTACTTCTACCGACGACACCTCGACGACGACCCCGGATGCCGTGCCGCACTACGCGGACGGCTCCTTCCTGACTCCCCAGCGCATCAAGGTGCTCGGCATCGCCGGTGCGGCGGTCCTGGTGGTGGCGCTCGGGATCTGGTTCGCCATCACGGCGGGCAAGCGCAAGGAGGCCTTCGCGGCCCAGGCCCTCGAGTCGGCGCGGATCACGGCCGAGCAGGGGAACCTGCCGGAAGCGGTGTCCCAGTTCGAGAAGGTCGTCACGACCTACTCCGGCACCTCCGCAGCCTACAGTGCCTCGCTCGGCGTCGCGCAGGCCCGACTGGTGAGCGGGCAGACCGAGCTGGCGATCGCCTCGCTGCTCGACTTCCTCAAGACCAATCCGCCGGCGCTCTACGCGTCGCCGGCCAACGGCCTGCTGGGCAGTGGCTACGAGAACACCGGGAAGTACGCCGAGGCTGCCGCGGCCTACCGCAAGGCGGCCGATGAAGCGACCTCGGATTACCTCAAGGCGTCGGCGCTCCTGGACGCTGGCCGTGCCTTCCGCCTGTCCAAGAACAAGGACGAGGCGATGAAGTGCTACCGCGAAATTCTCGACAAGTACGCCGAGACGGCCGCGAAGACCGAGGCCGAGGTTCGGCTGGCGGAGATGACGATCGGTCAGGGCTGAGACGCTGCGCTGAACGCGGCAGGCCTCGACGGAAACGAAACGCGGCGCCCAGTGGGCGCCGCGTTCTGTTTCCAGTCTGGCGGTGAATCACTTCGGGAAGTTGACCCTGCGAATCGTGAAGGTACCGATGCCGAGGTCGTCCTCGGTGCGAAACACGACGCGATCATCGCCGAAGGCGAGCGGAGCCGCGCCCTTCGCTTCGACCAGCCGGCCGAGGATGCGCCCGTCCTTCGCGAAGGCAGTGGCCGCCCACCCGTCGGCGCCCGGAATCGGATAGTCCACCACCCAGAGCGTCCCGTTCGGGGTCACCTGCGTCCGCTCGAACAGTGGCAGCGAGTCGGCGTGCTCATTGGCCAGCATGTTCTTGCGCATTTCTGCGGTGTCGGGGCCGGCCCCTCCGCCACCGATGGCGCGCGTGGAGCCGACGCTCATCGTCGATGCCCGCCCGCTGCTCGCGCCGGTGAACTGCGCGATCATTTCCGATGCGTTGTCGTTCAGGAGCTTCTCGGTCACCGCCTGACGCGCCTGCGCGACCACGAGCACCTGCTGCAGTCCTCCCGTGGTGTCCCGAAACTCCATCCGGAAGTGGTTCGGGTCAGCCACGACATACCGGCCACCCCACGCAAAGGCCGTCGGGAATGCCTCGAACGTCTTCATCCGAATCGCCATCCCGACCATCATCATTCCGCCGGTTCCCTCCACGACGCGCGGTGCCTCTGGCGGCTTCTCCGCTGGCCCGGTGGTGAAGGCGCGCCGTGACGCATCGGCCGCCGGATTGAAGAGCACGCCCTTGATGCCGGCCGGGGTCCCTGCGGCCGCATCGGCACCCGAGGTGATGTTCAGGCCGTAGAGGAGGAGCCTGCCGTTCGCCTCGCCAATCAGGACGTTGCCGCCGTCCGCCATTGCCTTGGCCAGCGGATACTCGGCACCCAATCCGCTGACCGGATCGACCACCGTGGCGCGAGCGTTGGCGTAGTCCTGCACCAGCACCGTGGTGCCACCGGCTGGCACGATGTTGCCGATCGCGGTGAATTCACCAGGGCCGGCACCCGGCCGTCCGAACTCCTTGCGGCTCATGCCGTCGGCCCCGAAGACGACGATCACCTGGCGCTGTTGATCACGACCGACCAGTCGACCGTCGGCGAGGAAAAGGGCCGGGGCGATGGTGGAGATGTCGGCCGCGGCGTCTTCCGCCGATCCCTTGATCTCGGCGAGCGCCGCACTGTCCAGAGTGAGTCGAGGGGCGCGGCCAAAGGGATCGCCCTCGTGCCGCAGCATGACGATGCCGGCCGAGTCGGACTTGGTCGGCTCGAGGCTCGCGGTCGTGGTCGGTGCGTCGGCGCTGCCAGCACAGGCAGCAACCAGAACCAGGCAGGAGAGGGACCAGGGCTTCACGTAGACTCCAGGCACGGTGCGCGATGGGTGAGGGGCAGGGCGGACCAGTCATTGCATCTTGGATGCGCAATCTACCCCGATTGATTCTGTCCCGACCGGAGCGGAACGGCCCCACCGGGGTACCATTCCGGATGCGCCGCGCCGTCCGCCTCGTTGTCCTCGTCATGCCGCTGCTGCTCAGCTTTGCCCGGGATCGGCGGCGCTGGCTGGTCGGTGGGCAGGGTGCCCTGCGGTCGCCGGCGTTTCATGCGGCGCGGGCGGAGCGCCTCGCGGCCACGATCGCCCGCATCGGGCCGACCTTCGTCAAGCTGACGCAGCTCTTTGCTGGTCGCGCGGACCTGATTCCGTCGCCCTATGTGGAGGCCATCAGCACCCTCACCGACCGTGTCCCGCCGGTCGAGTGGCCGGCGATCGAGGCAGTGCTCCGAGCCAGCTACGGGCGCGCACCGGAGGAGCTCTTCGACACCATCGACCCGATGCCGCTGGCCGCGGCCTCTCTCGGACAGGTGCACCGCGCCACCGTCGGCGGCCGGGACGTCGTGATCAAGGTGCTCCGCCCTGGCGTCGAGGCGACGATCGCCGCCGACCTGCGGATTGCCCGTTGGGTGCTGCGGCAGGTGGCTCCGCGGTTGCGCCCGCCCCATGTGACGGGGCTCGGCAGCGTCCTCGACGAGTTCGAGCGCCGCGTGGCCGAGGAGATGGACTTCCGGCAGGAGGCGCGCTTTGCGACGACGATCCGTGGCAACTTCGCGCACAACCCGTCGGTTCGCATTCCGGAGGTCTTCGCCGAGTTCACTCGGCAGCGCACCCTGGTGCTGGAGTACATCGAGGGGAAGCGCATCGACCGCCTGGATGGTGCCGTCACCGAGGGCCGCTTGGCGCCCGAGCAGGCGCTGCGGACGGTCATGGAGCTCTACGTCCAGATGATGCTGGTCGACGGACTCTTCCACGCCGATCCGCATCCGGGGAATATCCTCGTCGATGAGGCGGGTCGCGTGGTGCTCCTCGATTTTGGCATGGTCGTCGAGGTCCCACCGGCGACTCGGCGTGCCCTCGTGGGCACGGTCTTCTCCGCTATCGCGAAGGACGTGGATGGTGTGGTCGACGGCTTTCATGATCTCGGACTGATCGAGGAAGGGGCCTCACGGGAGTTGATCGCCACCCTCGCGCGCGAGCTGATCACGCTCGCGGGCATGCGCACCACGGCAGAGGAACGGATCGGCCGGGTGACGCGCCTCGCGGATGAAGTGGTCGAGACGTTGTATGACTTTCCGGTCCAGCTCCCGCCGGCAATGGTGTACTTCGCCCGGACGGCGGCGTTGATCGAGGGGTTGGGCGTGCGCTACGACCCGCGCTTCAACGCGGTCGACTTTGCCACGCCGATCGCGCTGCGCTTCCGGGGATCGATCCTCCGGTCGCTGGGCGAGTCGGTGCGCATTCCGGCGGACGTGCCGGGGGCGATCGGCGCGATGGCTGGCTACGCCGTGCGATGGGCGACGCAGGTCGCACGCCTGGTGCTGCCCGTCGGCGGCTAGCGACCGACAGAAATCCGCTATCTTTGGCGCTTCCCCCAGACAGGCTCCGTCCATGCTCGGCTTCCTCCTGCTTGCGGCGTTCCAGCAAGGGCAGACCCCGGCCCCGGCCCAAGGGTTGCCCCCCTCCCCGATTGCCAAGATCGAAATCACTCCGGCGCAGCCGTCGATGACGGCGCGAGATACGATGCGGTTGAGGGCCCGGGCCCTCGACGCAGCCGGGAGGAGGTGCCCAACGTGACCGTGCGCTTCGTGCTCGCCTCCGGGGCGCGCTTCGAGGGGCGCGTCACGACGGATGGTCTCGTGAGCTCCGGCGCCACCGGTCGCCTGCCGATCTCGGTGATCGCGTCGGTGCCTGGGACGGCACCGGTGACCGAGCGGATCGAGGTGCCGATGCTCCCCGGCGCACCGGCGCGAGTGGTGATCGACAAGGCGCCGAATCGCTTGGCCATCGGGCAGCGCGTCGGCCTCACCGCCACGGCGTTCTCGAAGGACAACGACCCGCGGGCCGGCGATCGGATGCGCTGGACCAGCCTCAACCCCGCCGTGGCGCGGGTCAACGAGGCCGGCGTCGTGACGGCGGTCGGCCCAGGGAAGGCGGTGATTCGGGCTGGGACCGCCCTCTCCCGAGATGCGGGCAACAATTCGGTGAACAGCTGGATTGCCACCGCGGAGTTCCCGATCGAGGTGGTGCGGGCCCCGATCGGCAGCATCTCGGTGACCCCGGGTACCGTCGACGCGAAGACCGGTGACGTCCTGCACTTCGGCGTCGACGTGCGCAGCACGGGTGGCGCATCCATCGCGGGGCTCACCCCGACCTGGTCGATGTCGCCAGGACAGGGGACCATCACGACGGATGGGGCGTTCGTCGGGTATGAGGCCGGGACCTACACGATTGTCGCCAACCTGGGTGAGCGGAGTGCGGTCGCCACCGTCCGCCTCACGCCGCGCGACGTGCGCCGACAGGCAGAGGTGGTCGGGAGGCTCCCGCGCACGCTCTTCACGACGGAAGAAGTCTGGCTCCACCCGAACGGCAAGAACCTCTACCTCGGCACCGGCGGGGGCGGCGATCGGATGTACGCCATCGACGTCAGTGCACCGGGGGCGCCAGTCGTGACGGACTCGCTCGTCTCGAACACTCGTCGCGTCAACGACATCATGACAACGCCAGACGGCAAGTTCATGGTGCACACGCGGGAAGGGGCGTCGGACCGGAAGAACGGCATCGTGATCGCGTCGCTCGAGGACCCGGCGCACCCCAAGGTCATCGCCGAGTTCACCGAGGGCGTGACGGCCGGCGTCCACTCGGCGTTCATCTTCCAGCAGCCGAAGCACGGCACGCACGTCTACATCACCAACGACGGCACCGGCGCACTGCACGTCATCGACATCAACGACCCGTACCATCCGAAGCAGGTCGCCGAGTATCGCTTTCCGGGGCCGATGGCCGGGAACTCGCTGCACGACCTCGACATCCAGGATGGCCTGGCCTATTTGTCGAACTGGAACAACGGTCTCGTCATCCTTGACGTCGGCAACGGCATGAAGGGCGGCTCCCCGACGAAGCCGGTGCTGGTGAGCCAGTACAAGTACGACCTCAACGCGATGTATCGCGATGTCGAGGCGAGCGGCGGCCCGGGCTTCATCCGCGGGACGCACACGGCCTGGCGCCACAAGAACTACGTCTTCATCGCCGACGAAGTCTTCCCGGCGAGCCAGGTCGCGGGCGCGAAGGATGCGTCCGCCGGTCGCGCCTACGGGCGGTTGCAGGTGATTGACGTGTCCAACATCGAACAGCCGAAGTCGGTGGCCTGGTACGAGCCGGAGTATGGCGGCGTGCACAACGTCTGGGTCGCTGGTGACACGCTCTACATGGGTGCGTACAACGCCGGCTTCCGCGCCTTCGACATTTCGGGTGAACTGATGGGCGACCTGCGGGCACAGCAGCGCGAGATGGTGCACGTCAACACGGCCGACATGGAGGGGACCGTCGGCGGCCGGAACACCGCGATGACGTGGGGTGTGGTGGTGCGCGACGGGCTCGCGTACGTCAACGACGACAACAACGGCCTGTGGATCATCCGGATGAAGCCGAAGCAACCACCCACCGTCCTCGTCCCATGACTCGGTGGGGATGGACGGTGGGGGCGGGGTTGGCGCTGGGGTGTGCGGCCGCACCGCCCGCTCCCGCGCCGGCACCCGTGACTCCGGCCGCACCAGCGCGGGACTACCTCGTGCTGATTGCCGCGGAAGCGACGGACCAGATCACCCTCGCGCGTTTCGGGGCGGGGGCGCCGAAGGTGGAGCGTGTCCAGCTCACCGGACTCAATCCCAACGAGCCCGATGGGCCGCATGGGCTCGCGGTGGCCCCCGGCGGGGCGACGTTCTTCGTGACCACCGCGCACGGGACACCGTTCGGCTCGCTCTGGAAGTACAACACCGCCACGGGCGCGCAGCTCGGCCGCGTCGAGCTCGGTTCGTTTCCCGCGTCGATGCAGGTCACGCCCGACGGCCACTATGTCTTCGTCGTCAACTTCAATTTGCACGGCGACATGGTGCCGTCGTCCGTCTCGATCGTTGCCGCGGACCAGATGCTCGAGGTCGCCCGAGTCGAGACCTGCACGATGCCCCACGGCTCGCGCCTCAATGCGGCAGGAACCCGACAGTACTCGACCTGCATGATGGACGAAGCACTGGTCGAGATCGACGCGACCAGCTTCACCGTCGCACGCCACTTCATCCTCACCAAGGGTGGTGAGCATGGCATGGCGGGCACCCCGGCTGCCCACGCGATGGGCGCGCCCGCCGCGGGAAAGTGCTCGCCAACGTGGGCCCAGCCCTCGCCGGACGGCAGGCACGTCTTCGTGGCCTGCAACGCATCCAATGAGATTGTCGACGTGGACGTGGTGTCATGGACGCTGGCGCGCCGGATCCCGGCGGGCACGGGCGTCTACAACCTGGCCTTAACGCACGACGGCACACGGCTGATCGCCACCAACAAGCGGGCGCAGTCGGTGTCGATCATCGACGTCGCGAGCGGCCGTGAGCTGGCGCGGATTCCCACCACGCGTCGCTTCCCCCACGGGGCCGTGGTCAGCGACGATGACCGCTATGCCTTCATCTCGGTCGAGGGGTACGGCAGCGAGCCGGGGACACTCGAGATGATCGACCTGCGGCGCCTGGAGCGCGTGGCCGCGCTCGACGTCGGCCAGATGGCCGGCGGGATCGACTTCTGGCGGAGCGAGGCGCGCCGGTAGCTAGCGACCGGCCGCGCGGCGAATCCCCGTAATCACGATGGCCGGGGTCAGGTTCTGGTCCGTGTGGGGCGCCTGCTGGATCATGCGCACGACGTCCATGCCCGCCGTCACCTTCCCGAACGCCGCGAAGCCCTGACCATCGAGATTGCGATGGCCGCCCTCGTCGAGGGAAGGTTGCGCACCGATCGTGATGAAGAAGGCGGAGGTGGCGCTGTTCGGGCCGCTCCGTGCCATCGAGAGCACCCCATCCCCGTGCCGCAGTCCAGTGACGCTGGTCCGCTCGAGCGGAATCGGCGCGAAGCCGGAGTCCGGCTGCGTCCGGCGTGCTCGGCCCTGGATGACTTCAATTTTCACCGAATCGCGCGGCTGGTTCTCGGGCGTCACCGTCCGATGGAAGGCGCCACCGGTGAACAACCCCGCGTCGACATAGCGCAGGAAGTTCGTCACGGTGACCGGTGCCTTCGCGCTGTCGAGGACCGCGCGGATCTCGCCGCTGCTGGTCCCGATGATGATCGCGACCTGACCGCGCTGCCCCTGGGCCGATGCGGGGAGCAGGAGTACGAGGGCGGTCGCGAGGGTGCGAGCGGATGTCATCGCCCCACTCCGGTCAGCGCGGTGAGAATGAGGAGCGCGAGCTGCGGGCCCTTGTACGCATCGGCGGTGTCCTGATACCACTCCGCGGTGCCATGGGCACCGCCGCCGGCTCCACCACCGCTGATGGTGATGGCCGGGATGCCGAGGGAGATCGGAATGTTGGCATCGGTGCTCGCCGCGCTGGTGCGTGGGGTCCAGGCGAGGCCGTCGTCGAGAAGTTTCGCGGCGGCCATGGCCGTGCGGACGATGTAGGCATCGTCGCGCTGGCCGCCGGTCGGGCGAATGCCGATGGTGTCGACCTTGACCGTGATCGGCGCTTTCGACGTGGGCCACCGGGCAAGCTCCTCGCGGACGGCGGTGTCCACGGCGGCACGGATGCGTCGATCCATTTCCAGCAGATTCTCGGCGGACTCGGAGCGCATGTCCACGTCCATCTGCGCCAGCGGGGTGATGGTGTTCACGCTCGTCCCCCCGCGCACCACGCCGACATTGAACGTCGTCCACGGTCCTGCCGGGACTTGCAGGTCGGCGATGCGTGCAATGGCTCGCCCCATGGCGTGCATCGGGTTGGTCATTCCGAAGGCGCCGTAGGAATGACCACCGGGCCCCTCGAAGGAAATGGTGTACCGATGGCTCCCGACCGCTCGTGAGGCGATCCCCGCGCCACCACCACCGTCGACCGAGACGAAGTAGTTGATGGTGCCCGGAAACTCGGTGCCAAAGAGGTGACGCATGCCGCGCAGGTTGCCCGGCCCCTCCTCGCCGACGTTGGCGACCAGATACACCCGGCCGGCGGGTGTAAGTCCGGTCTCTTTCAGCACCTTCGCCAGCGTGAGCAGCACCGCGAGGCCGCGGCAGTCATCGCCGATCCCCGGCCCGGCAATCCGGTCGCCCGTGCGCTTCGTCTTCACGTCGGTCCCTTCCGGGAAGACGGTGTCGAGGTGCGCGGCGACCATCACGGTGGGCCCGCTCCCCGTGCCGAGCTGGGTGATGACGTTGCCGACCGCATCGATCCGCGTGTCGGCGTAGCCGAGGGCGATCATCCGCCGCCTGAAGTCCTCCCCACGCGCGGCCTCCTTGAAGGGGGGCGCGGGGATCTCGCAGATGGCGATCTGTTGCTGTAGGGTCCAGGCCTGATGCTGCTGCATCGAGGCCATCGCCTTCACCACGGTCGGATGTTGGTTGGCGAGCCGGACGTCCTGGGCAGCCGCCGCAGCGGGCAGTCCGAGGATCGCGACCAGGAGGGCACGAAGGGCAGGGGAGTGAATGGGCATCCCCGAATCTACCGACCCGGCATGGCGCGGCGGCAGTCGGCGCTTGCCATGACGCCAGAGCCGGACCCACCTTTCCTCGCACATGCCCCCACTTACATCGTGCGAGCCCCGCCTGTGACCACGGCGACGCTCCCCCTTGGTGCCCCGATGCTGCCCGCGACGCCCGCCGGGTGATCATCGCCTCGTCCCTCGGGACCGTCTTCGAGTGGTACGACTTCTATCTCTACGGGTCGCTCGCCGCGATCATCAGCCGGCAGTTCTTCTCCGGGGTGAATCCGACCGCAGGCTTCATCTTCGCCCTGCTGGCCTTCGCCGCCGGCTTTGCGGTCCGACCGTTCGGTGCGCTGGTCTTCGGCCGCCTGGGGGACCTGGTCGGGCGGAAGCACACCTTCCTGGTGACCATCGTCATCATGGGGGTCTCGACGTTCATCGTCGGGATCCTGCCGGGCTACGCCACCATCGGCATCGCGGCGCCGGTCATCCTGATCCTGCTCCGACTGCTGCAGGGGCTGGCCTTGGGTGGTGAATACGGCGGCGCGGCGACGTACGTGGCCGAGCACGCCCCCCATGGGCAACGGGGAGCGTACACCGCCTGGATCCAGACCACGGCGACGCTGGGGCTCTTCCTCTCGCTGCTGGTGATCCTGGCGTGCCGGGTCGCCCTCGGTGCCGAGGCCTTCGAGGCCTGGGGATGGCGGATTCCGTTCCTGGTCTCGCTCCTGCTCCTCGGCATCTCGGTGTGGATCCGCCTCGCGCTGGATGAATCGCCAGTCTTCAAGCAGATGAAGGCGGAAGGGACGCGGTCGAAGGCGCCGCTGCGGGAGTCGTTCGCGGAATGGGGCAACCTGAAGATTGTCATTCTGGCATTGTTCGGGCTGACGGCAGGGCAGGCCGTGGTCTGGTACACCGGTCAGTTCTACACCCTCTTCTTCCTGACCCAGACGCTCAAGGTCGAGGCCCAGACGGCCAATATCCTGGTCGCGATCTCGCTGCTGCTCGGGACGCCGTTCTTCGTGGTCTTTGGGCGGCTGTCGGACCGGGTCGGTCGGAAGCCGATCATCCTCCTCGGCTGTGCGCTGGCGGCGCTGACCTACTTCCCACTGTTCCGCGCCCTCACCCATTACGCGAACCCCGCGCTCGAGGCCGCCCAGTTCCGGGCGCCGGTGACGGTCGCGGCCGACCCGGCCAACTGCTCGGTCCAATTCAATCCGGTGGGCACCAGCAAGTTCACGTCGAGCTGCGACGTGGCGAAGGCGGCGCTCGTGGCGCGCGGGGTGCCGTACCAGAATCGGGCGCTGCCAGCCGGGGAGGGGGCAGTCGTCCATGTCGGCACGACCGTGATCGCCTCCTTCGACGCGGCCGGCCCGGACGCCGCGGACCGCCGCCCGGTGTTCCAGGAGGCGCTCGGCGGTGCCCTCGATGGGGCCGGCTATCCGGTGACGGCCGACCTCGCGGCCATCAACCGGCCGATGGTGGTCTTCGTCCTCTGGATCCTGGTCCTCTACGTCACCCTGGTCTACGGACCGATCGCCGCCATGCTGGTCGAGATGTTCCCGTCCAAGATCCGCTATACCTCGATGTCCCTCCCGTACCATATCGGGAACGGCTGGTTCGGGGGCTTCCTGCCGACCACCGCCTTCGCGATCGTGGCGGCGACCGGGGACATCTACGCCGGTCTTCGCTACCCGGTGGCCATCGCCACGATGACGCTCATCGTCGGCGCGCTGTTCCTCAAGGAAACCAAGGACGTCGATATCGTGGCCCAGGACGGCCCGCCCCCGATCTGAAAACGGCTCACGCCTCCAGGCGCGCCAGCCGGCTCATCAGGAGGGTACGATGCGGGGCCGATGGTTGCCGAGCCAAAGCCCCCCGATAGTCGTTCCGTGCCCCATCGACATCCCCGAGTCGGTCACGGAGCCATCCGCGGGTCGCGAAGAACCAGCCATATCGGCTGACACCAGGTTCTTCCGCGGTCGCCTCAAGCTCGGCGACTCCCTCCTCGATCCGGCCAGCGAGCACCAGCGCCACGGCGCGGTTGGTCCGCACTACCGGCGTCGGGGAGAGGACCATCAGCCCACCATACAAGTCGACGATCCCGTTCCAGTTGGTCGCCTCGAATGAGCCGGCCCTCGCATGCTCGGCCGCGATCGCCGCCTCGAGGTGGTATCGGGTCGGCGTGTCCGACTCGGCTGCTCGCGAGAGGTGATGAAATCCCCGCTGCAGCAGGACCTCGTCCCACAGGGTGCGGTCCTGGTCGGCGAGCAGGACGAGGCTGCCGTCGTCGCCTTGTCGTGCGGGGAAGCGCGCGGCATGAAGCAGGATGAGGGCCGCCAATGCCTCGACCGCCGGCTCGTTGAGTTCCGGGACGCTCGTCAACAGCATCACGAGCCGGAACGCCTCCCGTGCGAGTTCCGACCTGAGGACCTCGTCGCCCTCCGAGGCGTTGTGCCCCTCGTTGAAGAGCAGGTAGATCGCGCGGAGCGCCACGTCGCGTCGCTGGGCGAGCTCTTCGAGGGGCCGGGCGAAGAGTTCCTCATCTGCTGGCCACTCGCGCATCCGTTTCTTGGCCCGGACAATCCGCTGCGCCACGGTCGCCTCGGGGAGGAGCATGGCCCGGGCGATTTCCCTGGAGCCGAGGCCGCCGACTGCCTGCAGCAGGATGGCCACGACGGCGTCGACCGGCAGGCCGGGATCGGCGCACGCGAGCATCAGGTGAAGCGTGTCCTCTCGTCGGTCGCCACCGCTATCGTCCACTAGTGAAGTAAAATGATGGGCGATGCGAGACTCGAGCTCCTCGCCGAGTCGGGCACGTCGCACCAGATCGACGGCGCGATTGCGCGCGGTCCGCATCAGCCAGGCGGCCGGGACGTCGGGGATCCCATGGAAGGGCCACGTCCGGAGGGCCCGGAGCATCGTCTCCTGGACCACGTCGGCGGCGAGGTCGATCCGGGAGGGGCCCAGGATGCGGACCACCCCGGCGGTCAGCTGTCCCGCGAGGGTGCGGAAGAGCCGCTCGACGAGGTGGTCGACCTCGCGTTCCCGCGCGGGGGTCAGGGCGTGGTCTCCACTCGGCGGACCTCGATCCAGCCATAGTCGAGGTGGGGGCATTCCTGAGCGAGTGCCACGGCGCCGTCGTAGTCCTCGGCCAGGACCTCGAAGAAGCCTCCCACGACCTCCTTGGTCTCGGCGTACGGGCCGTCGGTCACCCCGACGGTCCGGACGTGCCGGCCGCCCTCGTCGGCCAGCTTGATCCCGCCGGCCATGACGCCTCGCTCGGCGAGGGAGTGCCCCCAGGCCACGTAGCGTTCGACGATCGCCTGCATCTCGGCCGGAGAGATGTGCTCGAAGGCGGCGGGGTTCTCACGAAGGATGAGGAGGTACTGCTGCACGGGGAGCTCCTGGTCATGGTCGGGGTGCGACCGCGGCGATTCCGGGGCCGTCACCATGATGACGGCCGAGGCCGGGAATCTCGACAGGACGGCGGGGCGGCGAAAGAGGGAACGCTCGCTCGGGGACATTACAGGGTGCGATTGTGGCGGGGAATGTTTGTTGGCTAGCGCCATAACAGTATGGCAGATAACGCCTTAGGTTTGTTTGGTGGTGGGGGTATTTCTGTGGGATGAATATGACGTATAAGATGTATTATGTTAAGTCGTCATGAGGATAAGTGGGGAAAACTCGAGACCTCCCCATCAGAACGACATGCACTGCCGCGTGACCAGTAACCAGTAACCCGTGACCCGGAAGACGGACCCCCTTCCAGCCCACCCCTCTCGACACAGTCTGACAGTTCCTGGTTACAGGTGACTGGTCACTGGTCACCGGCCACTGGTCACCTTCGAGCACGCAAAAGGCCGCCACGCGGCGGCCCTTTTCTCCCTGCGCCGAGCTCCGCTCAGGGCGTCAGTTCTTCCGACGTCCCCGTGGCATCGGCGTCCCCGGCCTCCAGTTCCGCCACGATTTCCATCGCCTCGAGCTCCTGGGCGGCCGACACCCAGATCTCGGGATATGGCCCCGACCCCATCGGCGTCGGGCCGGCCTTGATGGTCGCCGGAATGCCGGCGGCCTCGAGTTCCAGTCGAATCAGGTCGGCCTCGATCTGGTTGGTGGCCACATAGATGCAGATCATCGGAATCCTCCGTTGGTGGTGGTCACACGTCCAGCCAGACCCCTCGGGCCACCAAGCGGCCCTCCCCGCAGAGCCAGATCTGGGTCGCCCGGCTCCCCTCGATCGTCGCATTCACCGCCAACAGTCGGCCACTCTCGGTCCGGAACCGGAGCGGCAGCTGGTCCAATCCGAGGGCCGCAATCGCCAACGCGGCGGTCACGGTGCCGGTCCCACAGGCCATCGTTTCTGCCTCGACCCCACGCTCGTACGTCCGCACAGCCCACTGCGGTTCATCCACTTTCGAGGCTCCACTTCCAGTAGAACGTGAGGTCCGCGAAACGAAGTTGGCATTGGCCCCGCCGACTCCGGCCCGCTCGTGGAACCGGAGCTCCCGGCCGCGGGTCGGGATGTCGACCGCCGCCACGTCCTCTGTCATGACGACCAGGTGCGGGACCCCCACACGCCCCAGACGGACCCACCCCTCCCCTGCCAGGGGTGGAATTCCAGTCTCGACCGGCACGTCGGTGTCCGGCAGATTGAGCTCGGCCATGTGCCCTTCCCCGACGCATCGGGTCCGGAAGCTCCCCGCGCCGGTGACCAGGGTCATCCCTGCCGGATCGGCCATCTCGAGGTGGGCGGCCAGCCGGGTCGAGCAGAGGGCGGCGTTCCCACACATCGGGGCCGCCGAGCCGTCGGAGTTGTAGAAGGTCATCTCCACGGCGTCCGGCCCGACCGGGGTCAGGATCACGAAGCCGTCGGCCCCGATTCCGTCCCGACGGTCACAGATGGCCCGGATGCGCTCGACCGGCCAGTCGGCCGGGGTCGTGGACCGACCATCGACCATGACGAAGTCGTTTCCCGACCCCGTCAGCTTGAAGAAGACCACACTCACTTGAGCCTCCCGAGCATTGCCTGGAGCTTGAGCCACCAGACCATCCAGACCGCCTCGCGGACGATCCGCTTGTCCATCTTGCTCTGCCCCTCGACCCGGTCGACGAAGATGATCGGGATCTCCTTGAGCCGGAAACCCTTGCAGTAGGTCCGGTACGACATCTCGATCTGGAAGGCGTAGCCGTTGCAACGCACCTCGTCGAACGGGATCGCCGCCAGGACCTCCCGCCGGAAGCACTTGAAGCCGCCGGTGGCGTCGGTCAGCGGCAGCCGAGTGATCCAGTGGACGTACTTGTTGGCGAACCAGGAGAGCAGCAACCGGCTCATCGGCCAGTTGATGACGTTCACCCCGGTGGCATACCGGGAGCCCAGGACCAGATCGGCGTCCTGGATCGCGGTCAGGAAGGCCGGCAGGGCCTTCGGGTCGTGCGAGAAGTCGGCGTCCATCTCGAAGATGAAGTCGTACCCCTTCGGGAGCGCCCAGGTGAAGCCGGCCAGATAGGCGCGCCCCAGTCCCTGCTTGGCGGTTCGGTGCAGCACGTGGACCCGCGGGTCGGCCGCCGCCATCGCGTCGGCCAGCTGCCCGGTCCCGTCAGGGGAGCCATCATCGACGACCAGGACCTCGAGACGCGGGTCCTGCGCCAGGATCGCCGGGACGATCTGGGGGAGGTTCTCGCGTTCGTTGTAGGTCGGCACCACCACCAGCGCACGTTCAGGCATTCATGGTCCGCGGCCGGAATCGTCCGGCCGCCAGCAGCAGGAGTGCTCCGGCGAGCGACCCCAGGGTGATCAACTTGCCGGTCCCGTACCCCGGCGTCTCGTAGCGCAGCGTCACTTCCTTGGCGCCCGGCGGCACCGCCACCGAGAGCATCGCGTGGTTGGCCCGGAGCGTCGGGGCCGGCGTGCCGTCAATTGCCGCCGTCCACCCCGGATACCAGTTCTCCGCCACCAGCAGGTAGGTGGTCTTCGGGTCGCTGCCGCTCAGTACGACTTTCATCGCGCCAGGTTCCCAACTCGACAACGCCGCCGTGACCGGGGAAGGTTCGGGGATCGCCTGCCCCGTCTGGACCCCCGGCACCGTCGTCGTGTCGTCGTACAGCACCACTCGGCTCACCGGGAAGCGCGGGTCGACCACCGTCGGGATGATCTGGGCGTCGGGGACCTTTACGGCGCCCGGGACAATTCGCACCCACTGCGCCGTGCTGTCCCGTTCAAAGAGGTACCCGGCCAGGGCGGCCCGACCCATCGTGCTTGAAAACGAGACCGGGCCGAGGGTCTGACGGTATCCCGGAAACGCCTTCGCCACGTCCTGGTTGGCGACGATGTACTTCACCGCGTATAGGTCGAGCAGCGTCGGGGCGAACTGGTTCGGCCAGTCGTTCTTGCCACCGAAGAGCTCGTCGAAGAAGCGGCTCTCGTTGCCGTGGTATCCGAAGAGAGTCGGGATGGTGTCGGCCATCAGCCACGACCCCTGATAGAGCGTCGCCGCACCACCCCTGCCCGACGGGTCATAACTCCGATACGGATGCGCCGCTTTCCGCATCTCGGTCATGAGTTGGTCGTCGGCGTAGGTCACCGAGGCCGGCGGGAGCCATTCGGGGAAGCGGCGCAGCAGGCTCCAGTTGTCGCCCCAGAGCGCGATGATCATCGCCCCCGCGGCCAGCGCCCCGGTAAGTGCACGACGCTGGACCGCGACCAGCAGCCCGCCACCGAGGAGCACGACCAACAGCATCCGGAGCGAACCGGCACGGAGCTCGCCGGCGTTGGCGCTGACTTGCTGGGTGATGCGTCCCGTCATCTGCGGGTCGAGGCCCGAGCCGATGCTGCTCGCCACGCCCTCGGCCACCCCTTGGAGGGCGCCAGCCACGCCGAGCACCGCGATGAACGCAAAAACGCCCAGGACGATGTTGAGCCGCTTTGAGCTGACCTCCCCGTTGAGCAGACGCTCGACGCCGAGCCCCGCCCAGACGCAGATCGGCAACGCGACCAGGAAGAATGCCATGCCGGCCGCGCGAACCTTCTGCATCATCGGCATCACTTCAAACCAGAGGCGGTAGAACGGCGTATGCCCGCCGAACGCCACCAGCAGGAAGAGCGCGGCAACCATGCCGAAACCAAGGAGCAGGCCGCGCTTCCTCGCGGCACCGAGTCCGAGAATGGCGAGGATGATCACGATCGCGCCGACGTACTCGGTGTGGCTCTTGAAGAAGTTGCTGCCCCAGTAGTTCTCCATCATCCCGTTGAACTGCGGCAGGATGGTGGTCATCAATTCTTCGACTGGCATCGCGTAGGACGTCGCGTACTCCCACCCCGACGACGCGCCGCCGGGGGCGCGCGGCGAGAACGGGATGTACTTGAGGAACGGCAGCCCCTGGATCATGCCGATGCCGACGCCAAGCGCCACGCCGACCGCGGCGAGCCCCATGTCGGCGAGCGGCGCCTTGGGGCGCTCGCGCTCCTTGTCCCAGAACGTCAACCAGAGCGTGAAGAGCCCCGATGCCACCAGCAGGTAGTACGTCATCTGGTAGTGGGGCGACAGCATGCAGAGGCCGATGACGAGCGCATACCAGCCGAAGGCGCTCACCTTGCCATGGCGGATGCCGCGGATCAGCGCCAGGAAGGCGAACGGCGCCAGTGCCGAGACGAAGAGTTTGCCGTCGTGCCCGTTCCGCATCATCGAGACGAGGATGCCGGAGAGCTCGTAGCCGAGGCCGCCGACGACGGCCGCCGTCCACGACAACTTGAGCACACGCAGCAGGCAGTACATCGCCACGCCGGCGATGATCAGGTGCAGGAAGAAGCCGAGCGACATCCCGAGGTCGGTTGGCACCAGCCAGCGGAGCCAGGCGGTCGGATAGAAGATGTCGCCATGCATCGCGGCGATGAACGGCATCCCGCCGAAGATGTACGGGTTCCATTGCGGGATGCTGCCGTGCGCCTTGAAGTAGTTGGCGCCGAACTCGCGGAAGGCGTACCCGGCAATGACCTGGTCGTCGCCGCCGAGGTACTGGCCGGTGAAGAGCGGCCAGCAGAGCGAGAGCGCGGCAAGGACGAAGACCAGGCCGGCCCACAGCAAGGGCGGCCGCGGCTCAAAGGCAGGGCGCGAATCAGGCGTCGTCACGCGACGGCCTCCGCATGAGAAGGAACGGCACCGCAGCGCCGATCTCGTTGATGGTGAGCGTGATGCGCGAGGCGGCCGCGAGGGCAACCGCCGGGCCGATGCCCAGTGATCCCTTCAACAACAGCACCAGCAGCCCTTCCCGAACGCCGAGCCCGCCGGGCACGACGAGGGCGAGGTAGCCGACGATATAGGACGCTGCGAAGGCGCCAGTGGCCGTGGTCCAGTTCAGGTCGAGGGACGGGATCGTCCCGAGCAGCAGCAACTGGAACGCCAGGCCGTAGCCCCCCCACGCGAGGAAGTTGACGAAGAGCGCGCCGGCGAGTGCACCAGGCTCGACCGGCTGCACCGAGCCCGGTTTGCCGATCAGGTGGCCCAGCCGCCGCGTGAGCGATGGCAACGTGAGGGCGAACGAGCAGAGCAGCGCGAAACCTGCCCCGGCGAAGGCCAGCAGGCTCCCATACGGCGTGTAGGGGGCGAGCACGCGGTCGAGGACCACTGTGCCGGTGAACATCAGCGCGACCACGGCCCCGGTCGCCAGTGACACCAGCTGCATGATGACTGCCGACCCGATCGCCGCGACGCCGGAAACTCCCTGCTTCTCGGACATCGCCGCCATTCCGGCGATCGACCAGACCTTGCCGGGGATGTACTTGCCGAGCGAGGAGAGGCACCAGATTCTGGCGGCGTCGACGGCGCGAATGTACTGGCGCCAGCCGTGCAGCACCGCGCGCCACCCCCAGATGAGCAGCCCGTACATCACCCAGGTGACCAGCAACGACGCGATGATGAACTCCCATCGGAGCTGCCACTCGATCGGCTCCGAGGTGACCAGGGACCAGTCGTCGGCGAGCCGGAGCGCGATAAAGCCGATGAGGGCCACGCCGCCGACCGTCTGGATCACCCGCCAGAATTGCTTACTCATCGAGCGCCTCGCCGTACCAGGTGAGAAAACGCTCCGCCACGAACTCGGGAGCCAATCGGATCCGCCACGCCTCGCCCGCCACCCGTGCCGTCGTCCTGGCGTCGGGATCGTGGAGCACGTCCACCAGCGCTGCCGCCAGCGCCGCCGGTTCGGGAGACACCCGGCGCCCTGCCCCTTCCATCGGCACCACGTCGAGGAGTCCGCCGCCATCGGTGCACGCGATGACCGGGACGCCCTGCATCAAGGCCTCTGCCGCCGCGAGCCCGAACCCCTCGCCCCGCGCCGGCATGAGGCAGGCATCCGCCGTGGCCAGCAAGGCCGGGACATCGGTCGGCGCCACCGCGCCAAGGAACTGCACCGCGGCCGAGAGGCCGAGGCCGCCGACCTGCGATTGCAGCGCGGCCCGCGTCGCGCCGTCACCGGCGATCACGAGGGGAAGCGTGCAGCCCTGCTGGCGGGCGAGTGCATACGCTTCGACGGCCAGATGGACCCGCTTCTGCTCCGTCAGCCGGCCGAGGACGACGATCCCCCCACCTCCAATGCTCCAAGGCCGCTCCATTGCCGTCACCGGCATCGGGACAACGCTGTCGTCGGCGACCTTGGCGCCATGCGTCCGGAGCGCGTCGGCGAGGGAACGCGAGACCGTCGTGACCCGACGTGCCCGGTGAAACGGTCGCTTCGCGAGCCAGCGTGCCGGGCCGCTCGTTTCAAGCATCCGGACATCGGTGCCGTGGCAGGTCACCACCATCGGACGCTCGGACGGCGCCGCGAGGCCGGACGGAAACCACCAGTGCGCATGCACCACGCCGCGTGTCGCCCCGTCCAGCTCTTCGCGCGCGCCGGCCCGAAGGGCGCGGATCATCCCGGCAAGCGCCTTCAGTCCCTGCGGCGACTTGGTCGCGGTCGCGAGCTTGCCGGACTGGGCGTACTGCTCGCGATCGGCCGCTGCGTAGCGCACGCGGTGCACCGGCACCCCATCGAGCGTTCCGCGCCCGCCCTTCCCCGCATCGCTCGGCGTCACCACCCGGACATCGACGCCACGCGCACGGAGGGCCACGGCCAGTGGATGGAGGAAGGCGCCCGCCACATCACCCCGCTCGCGCGGATAGTTGTGGGTCAGGAACACCACCCGGAGTGGTTCAGTCACGCCGCTCAGACTCGACGCGTCGCACCAGTTCGCGCTGCTCCTCGCGGAGGTTGGCCACCAGCTCGCCGAGGAAGCCGAATCCGAAGAGCACCACGCCCATGATCAGCAGCGTCTGCACCAGCGACACCAGCAGGGCCACGTCGGCGCGGATAGTGAACCGCAGCACGATCGCCACCACACCGGCCACGAAGCCGAGGAGGAAGAGCAACGCGCCGGCGAGACCGAAGAAGAGCATCGGCTTCCGCCCGAAGCGGAGCTGGAACCAGACCGAGAGGAGGTCGAGCACCCCGATCGGGATCCGCGTCCAGGTGAACTTCGATGTCCCTGCCGTCCGCGGGTAGAGCGGCACCGGCGTCGAGGTGAGCCGGAAGCCGTCGGCCGCCGCGATCACCACCATGAAGCGGTGCCAGTCGGGCCGCATCGGGACGTGCGCCATCACCTCGCGGCGGTAGGCCTTCACCGAATTCAGGTCGGTGACGCGCACGCCGAAGAGCCAACGGCAGAGCGTGTTGTACACGGTCGACACGAACGCCTTTTCGTACTTCCCTTGCTTGGTGCCGGTGACGATGTCGGCGTTGCCGGCCAGGATCGGGGCCACCAGCTGCGGGATGTCTTCCGGCTTGTACTGCAGGTCGGCCGGGTAGAAGACGAAGACATCGCCCTCGGCCGCATCGCCCGCACTGCGGAGCGCATCGGCGATGCCGCGCTGCCGACGGTGGGTGACGACACGCAGAAACGGATACTGTACCTGCAGCTGGGCCAGGACCTGTGGGGTGCCGTCGCGCGAGCCGTCGTCGACGATGACGACTTCGGTGGGGGCGCCGACCTTCGGGAATGCCTCGGCGCACTGCCGCAGGAATTCCGGGAGGTTCTCGGCCTCATCCTTGGCCGGCACCAGCACGGAGACAATCGCGCGCTCGCTCATACGCGCTTCCGCATGCGGGCCGGGAGGATGCCGAGCTGGTCACGATACTTCGCCACGGTGCGCCGCGCGATCTGGATCCCCTGCTCCTCGAAGAGATGGACAATCTGCTGGTCGGTGAGCGGCTTCGCCGGCTTCTCCTCGGCGACCATCTTCTCCAGCTTGGCGCGGATCGAGCGGGCTGAGGCGTCTTCGCCCGAGGCGGTCGAGAGCGCCGACGAGAAGAAGAACTTCAGCGGCAGAACGCCACGCGGCGTCTGGACATACTTCTCGTTGGTGACACGGCTCACCGTCGACTCGTGCATCGAGATCACCTCGGCGACCTCGCGCAGTGTCAGGGGCTTGAGGTACTCGACGCCCTTCTCGAAGAACTCGCGCTGCCGGTCGACGATGAAGTTCATCACCTTGAGCATCGTCTGCCGGCGCTGCTCGATCGCCTGCACCATCCAGGTGGCGCTGTTCATCCGCGAGGCGATGAAGTCCTTGTTCTCCTGCGTCATCCCGCCCTTCTGACGGGCGATGTCCTGATAGGCGCGCGAGAGGCGGAGCCGCGGCACGCCGGTGTCGTTCAGGAACACCTGGTAGCGCCCCTCGATCCGATCGACGATCAGGTCGGGTGTCACGTAGGCCTCGGCGCGGTCGGCGTACTTGAGCCCGGGCTTCGGGTCGAGGCGACCCAGCGCATCGGCGGCGGTCTGCGCCTCGCGCGGCTCGACACTGAAGCGACGGGCCAGGTCGTTCCATCGGTGTGCGATCAGGTCGGGAAAGGCCTGCTCGACGATCCGGTAGGAGAGCGACGTGGAATCGCCGACATCCGTCAGCTGCAGGAGGAGACACTCCTGCAGGGTCCGCGCCCCGATGCCCGCCGGGTCGAGTGCCTGCACCACGCGCAGGGCCGCCTCGAACTCTTCCGGCACGAAGATCGAGACGCCGACCGGCAGCCCCGCCGCGTGACCATTGGTGAGGACGATGTCATCCTCCTCCTCGTCGAGGTCAAACGGGTCGTGATCCTCGGGGTCGAACGCGGGCCGAAGCGCCGGATTGTTGGAGAGAAGCCAATGGTTGGCGGAGGCGAGGATCACGTCGGCATCGCAGCCGAGGTAGCCGTCGTCGTTGATGTTGCCGATGATTTCTTCGCAGAGCAGCCGTTGACGCGCCGGGAGGTCGAGCATCTGCAGCTGATCCCGGAGGTGGTCGGCGAGGTCGCGGCTCTCGACCGAGACCGGCTCGACGTATTCCAGCTGCTCGTACTGTTCCTTCTGCCCGCCGACGTCGAAGCCGTTGAGGAGGATCTCCTCCCAATCCACTTCGTCGTCCTTCTTGACCTCTTCCTGCTGCTCCTCGGTGGTCTTCTCGGGGACTTCCTCTTCCTCCGGTTCCTCGAGCTCCAGGAACGGGTTGTTGAGGAGCTCGGCCTGCAGGTGCTGTTGCAGGTCGAGCATCGGCATGTACAGCATGTCCATCGCCTGGTAGAGGCGAGGATTGATGCGGAGCTCCTGGCGAAGCCCGGTGTGCTGCTGCATGCCAGTCTTCATGCGGGCTGCTCCGTCCGCGCCCGAAGGCGTGCGGTCAGGGTCGGTCCGAGATAGACGTCCGCGACGTGATCGTTCCAGACCAGCTCGGCGACGAGACCCGCCGCCTGGACGGTGCCGGAGTGCATGATGTAGGCGCGGTCGACGATTTCCAGCGTCTGCTCCACGTTGTGATCGGTGATCAACACGCCGATGCCCCGGTCGCGCAACGAGGCGACGATCTGCTGGATGTCGTGCACGGCAATCGGGTCGACGCCGGCGAAGGGCTCGTCCAGCAGCATGAACTTGGGGTTCGTGGCGAGTGCCCGGGTGATCTCCAGCCGACGACGCTCGCCGCCCGACAGCGTGTAGGCCGGCGACTTCCGCAGGGACGTGAGATCGAGTTCAGCCAGCATCTCGTCGAGTTTGGCGAGTCGCTCCGCCTTGGCGAGCGGTAGCGTCTCGAGAATCGCGAGGACGTTCTCCTCGACCGTCATGCGGCGGAAGATGGACGGCTCCTGCGCCAGATACCCGATTCCAGCCCGAGCCCTGCGATACATCGGCTGGTCGGTCAGCTCGGTGTCGTCAAGGAAGATCCGTCCCGCGTCGGGCCGGATCAAACCGGTGACGAGGTAGAAGGTCGTCGTCTTCCCGGCACCGTTAGGGCCGAGGAGGGCGACGATCTCTCCCTGGGCAAGCTCGATCGAGACGCCGTCCACGACGGCGCGCTTGCGATAGCTCTTCCGGAGTCCTTCGGCCCTGAGGACGCTCATGGGGTCGGCCTCTTGGCGGGGAGCACGGCCTTCTTGCCGAGTGAGGCCGTCTCAAGCTGGACGCCGTCGACATGGCCGTTCATCCGGACCTCGTCGAAGCCACTGCCGGGAAACGGCTTCATTGTCACCCGGATGGTGTCGGCCCGCGAGTAGTTGATCGTCGGGGTGGTCTTGCCGTTCTTCTCGACTTGCTGGGTCATCAGGGACCGCGCGGCGCCAATGGCCTCGACGTGCAGCAGGCGAGTCAGCATGGTGCCGGCGGAATCCGCCTGGGCAAACTTTGCCGCGATCCGGTTGCCCCACAGCGTGTCCCGTTCGCGCTTGGGCGTCGCGGTGCTGTCGGCGGTGCTGTCGGGGACCGGCAACGCGATCGTCGTGTCGACCGGGTTCTGGATGGAGCCGCGCCCGCGCACGAAGATCGACTCGAGAATTTCGCCAGGCGTCTTGACGACCACCGAGTCGCCGGTGATGTCATAGCCGGCGCGCGTGGCACGTGCCTGCGTGGTTCGCCCCCAGGCGTCGGTCTGCTCGAGCTTGCCGTCCTTGAAGCGGAGCGCCACCGAGTCGCCGGAGACTCTGGTCGAATCCTGATGCACGTCGCCGTCGCCGTAGGCCCGGAGGTCGTCGAGCACTTCGTTGGTCAGGCCGAGGCGAATGTCCTTGCCGGTCACCCGGAAGGAGTCGGGCCCCGTGCGCCGCCAGCTCGCGGGGGCGCCGGTGAGGATCGTTCGCCCCGCGGTGCCAGTGGTATAGAGGAGCGAGTCGCCCTGCCCCGCCAGATCGCTCCGGTTGATCGTGACGTTGCCCCGACCGCTGAGCCGCGATGAACCGAAGCCGCGCAGGAGGTCCGCGACGATCGTGTAGGGGCCCTTGTCGGCGGTGGTGTCGGTGGCCGCGCGCTTCGGCCTGACCTTGAGCGTCGGGCGCTGCATCGCCACCGATTCGGCGCTGTCGCGGATCCCCTTCACGGCGCGGAGGTAGTCAAGGTAGGGGCCGTCGAGCGTCGTCGAGTCGCCGGTCGTGATGACATGGACAGAGCCCCGTGCTTCGAGCCGCTCGCCCTGCTTGAAGTAGGTGAGCGTGTCGGCCCGCACCGCCACATCCGCGTCCCGATAGTATGCCCGGGTGATGAACCGGACGACATCGCCGTTCATCGACTCCACCGAGTCGGCGCCGATGCGCACATTCTGGCCCTGACAGCGGAAGCGGACGTCGCCGCCGAAGTAGTAGTTCTCGTTGCCCTCGAACGGGACGATCTGCGCCGCCTCGCGCCCGACGGCGCGCTCGAGTTCGAGGGTGCAGCGCTTCGGCGCCGGCACGCGGCGCTTGGGCTGCTGCGCCGAGGCCGGGGCGAGAGCGACCACAAGGAGCGCCGCCACGAAAGCGAGGAGGCGCGCCTTCACCTGCCGCCTCCCTTCGCGGCCGGCTTGGGCGCGGGGGCCTTGGCGGCCGGCTTGTCGTCTTCCTGACCCGGCAGCACGAACCCCTTCCCCTTGGCCCGTCCACCCATCCGCTGCGACCGGATCTGCTTGAAATCCGGATCGGCCGTGAACGATGCTCCCGAGCCGGCACCGTCCGGGGAGGTGAAGGTGTATGCCGTGTCCGAGTAGATCACGTTCTGCACCTTGTCGTAGACCAGGTGCGAACTCTTGAGGACCTTCCCGTTGGCGGCGGTCGCCACGACGTTGCCCCGCGCATCGAGGGTCTGGTCCTTCTTGTTGTAGCTGCCGCTATCGGCGGTGACCACCGAGGTCTCCTTGCCGGTCACCTTGTCGTAAAAGGTGACCTTCAACTTCTTGAGGTCGTTCATCTGGCGGGCGTTGTAGACCCATGCCGATTCCGCATCCACCTGGGAGACCTTCACACCCATGGTGGTGACGTTGAACGACATCCCCTTCATGACTTGATCGGCCGAGTCTCCCGCCGCGGCGACGGGCGGCTCGATGCCACGATCACCGCACGCGGCCAATACCACGGCGGCCAGCAGCAGGAGACGTCGCATCAGACCACCCCCGCCCGCAGCAGGTCGTGGAGGTGAACCACACCAACCACGTGCTGCTCGGCATCGAGCACCGGTGCGGCGACGATCCCGTGCCGCTCCATGAGACCGACCACCGATGCGGCCAGCTCGTCAGCATGGGCGGTGCGTGGACCGCGCGTCATCACGTCCGAGGCAGGTAGCTCGAGAAAGTCGGCCGAGCGGTCCGCGACGCGGGTCAGGTCGCCGGCCGAGATCACCCCCGCTAGCGTGCCACCCTCCACGATCAGCGCCAGGCCGCGCCCCTTCGCGAGCGCGACGACCACCTGGCGCATTGAGGCGGAGGCAGGCAGCTGCCACTCGGCCGGGACCATCACATCCTTGACACGCACGAGCAGGCGACGCCCGAGGCGCCCCCCGGGATGCAGCGCCGCAAAGTCTTCCCGGCGGAATCCCTTCCGCTCCAGCAGTGCCACCGCCAGCGCATCACCCAGCGCGAGGGCCACCGTGGTGCTGGTGGTCGGGGCGAGGTCGTGCGGGCACGCCTCCTCCGCCACTGCGCCATCGAGCGCCACCGTCGCGGCACGCCCCAATGTCGAGTCGACGGCGCCGACGATCGCGATCAGCGGGACGGCACGCCGTGCGAGTTCCGCCAGGAGCCCCACGAGTTCGTCGGTCTCGCCGCTCTTGCTCAGGACGATGGCCACGCTGTCGGCATCGACGAGGCCGAGGTCGCCGTGGAGCGACTCGATCGGATGGAGGTAGGTCGCGGAGGTGCCAGTCGACGTGAGCGTCGCCGCGATCTTCTGCGCGATCACTCCCGACTTGCCGATGCCGCTGACAATGACCCGACCTCCGGTGGCCAACAACTCGACTGCACGCTCAAAGCGTGCGTCGAGTCGCGCTGCCGCGGCCGTGACCGACTCGGCCTCGAGGCGCATCGTGCGCCGCCCGGCGTCGAGGGCGCTGCTCACCCGTGCCACTCCTCGCGGCCGAGGTAGCGCGCCACCGATGCCTCGTAGGACCCGCGGCTCTTGAGCAGCCGCTCCACCACTTCGCGGACGGCGCCATGGCCACCTCGCGACTCGGTCACGTGGTGCGCGGCACGCTTGGCCTCGTCTCGGGCGTTCGCCACCGCGATCGCGAGGCCGACCTTCTCGAAGACCGGCACATCCGGGAGGTCGTCGCCGACAAACGCCATCTGCTCCCACGACAGCCCCTTTCGTTCGAGCAGGGCCTCGATGTGGGCGACCTTGGTGGTCGAGGTGACCTGCAGCACGTCGGGGACGCGCAGTTCCTGGCCGCGGTGCGTGGTCGCCTCGGACTGCCGCCCACTGATCCAGGCGACCTCGATGTCATTCCCCTTCAGGAGTGAGTGCGCCAGGCCGTCATGGATGTCGAAGCGCTTGAACTCGACCCGCTGGCCGCCGACATCGCCGATGAAGACGGCATTGTCGGTGAGCACGCCGTCGACGTCGAAGCCGAGCAGCTTGATCTTGCGGGCGCGGCCCATGTCAAACATCGCCGGCCTCGCGGGCAGCGTGCCAGATCGCCATGGTGCGGCCGAGGAGCGCGTCGAGCCGATCGAGCGGCCACTGCGTCGCGGCGTCGGAGAGGGCGCGCGCCGGTTCCGGGTGCGTCTCGAGGAAGAAGCCGTCGGCACCGGCGGCGGCGGCCGCGCCGAGCAGCGCCGGGATGAACTCGCGCAGACCGCCGCTCGCACCACCGGCCGCCTGCCCCGGCTGCTGCACCGAATGCGTGCCGTCGAAGATCGTCGGGACGCCGGTCGCCTCGCGCATCCGCACGAACGAGCGCTGGTCGACCACCAGGTCGCCGTAGCCGAAGAAGGTCCCGCGCTCGGTGACGGCCACCTCGCTCGCGCCGGCGCTCTTCACCTTGGCGACGGCGCCCGCCATCGCTTCCGGCTGCATCCACTGCCCCTTCTTGATGTTCACCGGCTTCCCCGTCGCCCCAGCGGCGACGAGCAGGTCGGTCTGCCGCACCAGGAAGGCGGGAATCTGCAGCACGTCGACCACTGATGCGGCGACCGCGGCCTGATGCGACTCATGGATATCGGTGAGCAATGGCAGCCCGGTCGCGGCGCGGACCCGTTCAAGCGCCCGCAAGCCAGCATCCACACCCGGCCCGCGTGGCGAGTCGCCGCGCGCGCGGTTGGCCTTGTCGAACGATGCCTTGAAGCAGACGCGCAACTGGTGCTTCTCGCCCATCCGGGCCAGCGTCTCGCCCACGCGCAGCATCGTGTCGTCGTCCTCGACGACGCACGGCCCTGCGATCAGGAAGGGGCCAGGCCCGAATTGCCACAGTGGCATCAGCCGTTGCTCCGGGTGTGCTTGGCGAGCGCCGCACCGACGAACGCCGCGAAGAGCGGGTGCGGCCGCGTCGGCCGGCTCTTCAGCTCCGGGTGGAACTGGCAGCCGACAAACCACGGATGGTTGGGCAGCTCGATCATCTCGACCAGTCCGCCGTCGGGCGACTGCCCCGAGAGCCGGAGGCCATGCTCCGCCAGTACATCGCGATAGGCGTTGTTGACCTCCCACCGATGCCGATGCCGCTCCGAGATCTCGAGTGTCCCGTACGCCTCGGCGGCGTGGCTCCCAGCGCGAAGCCGGGCGGCGTAGGCACCGAGGCGCATCGTGCCGCCCAGGTCCTTCACGTCGCGCTGCGACGCCATCAGGGCGATCACCGGGTCGGGGCAGTCGGGGGCGAACTCCGTTGACGTCGTGCCGGTCATCCCGCAGACGTTGCGGGCGAATTCGATGATCGCCACCTGCAGGCCGAGGCAGATGCCGAAGAACGGCAGTTCATGCTGACGCGCCCAGCTGATCGCCTGGATCATCCCCTCGACGCCGCGCTCGCCAAAGCCGCCGGGGACCAGCAAGCCGTCGTAGTCCTTGAGGATCTCACCGGCCGCTTCGGGCGAGGTGAAGCGGTCGCTGCCGAGCCATTCGATGGAGACGCCGGTGTTGTGCGGGATGCCGCCGTGCAGCAGTGCCTCGCCGACCGACTTGTAGGCGTCGTGGAGGTCGGTGTACTTGCCGACCACGGCGATGCGCACGCGATGCTGCGGCTCGAGGATCCGACCGACCATCGCACCCCAGGTGCTGAGGTCCGGCTCCGGCGTCTCGAGGCGGAGGCGCGAGCAGACCTCGCGATCGAAGCCCTGCTCCGAGAAGCGGAGCGGCAGTTCGTAGATGCTCTTCACGTCGGGCGACTCGATCACCGCGGAGAAGTCGACGTTGCAGAAGAGCGCGATCTTCCGCTTGATGTCGGCGCCGAGGGGACGTTCGCTGCGGCAGATCAGCATGTCGGGCTGGATACCGACCTGCATCAGGTCGCGGACCGAGTGCTGCGTCGGCTTGGTCTTGAGCTCGCCGGCCGCGGCGATCCACGGCACCAGCGTGAGGTGTACGAAGAGCGCGTTCTCGCGGCCGACATCCTGGCGGAACTGCCGGATCGCCTCGAGGAACGGCAGCGACTCGATGTCGCCCACGGTCCCGCCCACCTCGATCAGCACCACATCGTGGCCCGGTGCGGTGCGGCGCAGTGCGCTCTTGATCTCATCGGTGATGTGCGGAATGACCTGCACCGTGCCGCCGTTGTACTCGCCGCGGCGTTCCTTGCCGATGACGGTCTGATAGATGCGGCCGGTGGTGATGTTGTTCTGCTGCGACAGCGAGCGGTCGATGAAGCGTTCGTAGTGGCCCAGGTCGAGGTCGGTCTCGGCGCCGTCATCGGTGACGTAGACCTCGCCGTGCTGGAACGGCGACATCGTCCCCGGGTCGACATTGATGTACGGGTCGAACTTCATCATCGTGACGGACAGGCCGCGCTCGACCAACAGCCGCCCCAATGAGGCAGCCGCGATCCCTTTGCCCAACGACGAGACCACGCCACCAGTGACGAAGATGTACTTGGTGGTGCGGACGGGAGTGGTCATCGGGAATCCTCGGTCAGTTCGCGCCACCGCACTTCGGCGGCAGCCAGGTCGTCTGGGGTATCAATCCCGGCAGGCGCCGGGTTGTCGAGCAGGGCAACGCCGATCGTGAGGCCGGCGTCGAGGGCGCGGAGCTGTTCCAGCCGCTCGGCGCGTTCCAGCATGCAGGTCGGGAGGGCGGTCACGCGGAGCAGCGCCTCCCGACGGTAGGCGTAGACGCCGAGGTGCTGCCACCACCGGGTGCCGGCGAGGTCGGCGGCGTCGCGGACGTGCGGGATCGCGGCGCGCGAGAAGTAGAGCCCCCGGCCGTTGGCGTCGCAGACCACCTTCACCAGGGCCGCCTCGTGGCGGAGATCCGGGTTGAGCGGGGCGGCGGCCGTCCCGATGTCGTCCCCTTCCTGGGCCTTCCGGATCGCGCCGGCGACCGCATCCGCGGGCATGAACGGCTCGTCGCCCTGGAGGTTCACCACGATGTCGTAGGCCGAGTAGACCGGATGCCGGGCCACCTCGGCGACGCGATCGGTGCCGCTCTCGTGATCGGCCGACGTCATGACGACCTCGACCTCCCAGGGATCAACGGCTTCGGCGATTTCTTCGGAGTCGGTGGCGAGCACGAGGCGGTCGACGCCGCGGACCGTGCGGGCGCGCTCGATGACGCGGGCCACAAGTGGGGCCCCACCAAGGAGCTGCAACGGTTTTCTCGGGAGACGCGTCGAGCCGACGCGAGCGGGCACGACAAGCAGGACAGGCACGCTCTAAACTATGCGGGAGTGGCCCCGGAGTCAAAATGCGTGCCGGAGCCGCCGGAATGTGGGTAACTGCTTGATCAACAAACGATTAGCTGTCAAGCCCCGCGAGGCGAAGGAAGTTGACCAGCAACCGCTTCCCGTCCGGCGTCGCGACCGACTCCGGGTGGAACTGGACACCCCAGACCGGGGCGGTCCGGTGTTGCACCGCCATGATCTCGCTCCCGGCCGGGCGATCGGTGGTCCAGGCGGTCACTTCGAGCTCCGCTGGGACTGTCGGCGGGTCAATTACCAGCGAGTGATAACGCATCACCGACATCGGCGCGGCGACGTCCTGGAAGAGCCGCGTGCCGTCGTGGGCGATCTCGCTGGTCTTCCCGTGCATCAGCCGGTCGGCCCGGACCACCGTCCCGCCAAAGGCCTCGCCGATGGACTGGTGACCGAGGCAGACGCCAAGGAGCGGAATCCCCGCCTGGGCCGCAGCGCGGACCAGCGGCACCGAGATCCCGGCTTCTGAGGGGGTGCATGGCCCCGGCGACACGAGGATCGCCGCTGGCCGGAGGGCGATTGCCGCCTCGACGCTCACCTGATCGTTTCGGACGACCGACGGCTCCGCGCCCAGCTCGCCCAGGTACTGGACCAGGTTCCAGGTGAACGAGTCATAATTGTCGAGGACGAGGATCATGGCGGAAAGATAGAAGTCGCCGGTGATTCCGCGAATGGGGATTCAGGCCCATACTTGGCCACCTCTCCGCCACCGGGGCCCTGTTGCGACAAGCCAAGTCCGCCACGATTGACGAGTACCTCGCGAAGCTTCCGACGGCCCAGCGGGCCGTGCTCCAGAAGCTTCGGAAGGCGCTGCACAGCGAGGCTCCCGGCGCTGTCGAGGGGATCTCGTACGGCCTGCCGACCCTCAAGTACAAGAAGAAGGTCCTGATCTACTTCGGCGCCGCGACCCACCATTGCGCCGTGTACGGGGTGCCAGAGCTACCGGCCGCCGCGACCAAGGCCTACGATACCAGCGGCAAGGGGACGATTCGCTTCTCGCCCGACCAACCGTTGACCCCTGCCCTGATTCAGCGGATCGTGGCCACCCGAATCGCCGCCATTGAGGCCAAGCTCAAGCGTGCCTAGCAATGGGCGTCCCCGCCCGTTGGAGACCGGATGAACAGTCGTCGGATCGTGGACCTGATCGGTGTCGGCGTCCTGTGGGGCCTGCTCGCGCTGTTGCTGGGACATCGAGCCTACGGAGCTGGCATCTGGACCGGTGTTGTCTGTGCACCGGCCATCGGGCTCGCGATCGGGGCCATGCTGCAGCAGCCTTTCGAGGACGCCACGACTGGCCGCCGCCGTGTCATCGCGCTCTGCTCCCTCTACCTCGGCGCCACGCTCTTCGCCGTGATGATCGGCCTCGGCACCATCCTCGGTCCGGGCGCGGGCCATCGTCATTTCCATTCCGCGCTGATCGAACCGATCCTCGGCACCTGGTGGGGAATCACCTTCACCGGCTTCTTCCTCGTGCTCTGGCCGCTCGCGTACGCCACCCACTGGTGGCTGGAGTGGCGCGCCACCCGCTGACCGGGCCGCGTGGGATTTTGGCGCCATGGGTGTCATATACCTGACCCCTTCCCGGATGCCGATGCTGCAATCACCGACCGAGGCCGAGATCACCGCCATCTACCGTGACACGGTGGCGGCGTTGTACGGCTTTGTCTCCCGGCGATGTGGCGGCGAGCGGCAGCTCGCCGAGGATATCACGCAAGAGACCTGGCTGCGGGCGGTACGTGAGTGGCGCCGCACTGGTTTGCCGGCCGTGCCGCTGGCGTGGCTGACGACCGTGTCGCGCAATCTCCTCCTCAATCAGCTGCGGACGCGCGTCCCGCTACCGATCGACGCGGTGCCGCCGCAGCAGATCCTCGACGCGCTGGAGCGCGACGCCGTTGGCGACTCGACGGTGATTGCCGTCGCGGTGACCGATGCCCTGACCCGACTTCCCCCGATGAGGCCCAGCTGCTCGAGGCCTTTCACTTCGAACGGCTGCGCGTGTCGCGGCTCGCCGAAGTGATGGGGATCACTGAACGCGCGGTCGAAGGCCGACTGCGCCGCGCTCGCGAGCGGTTGCGACGCGAGCTCGAGACCGATCCTGCCAACCATCGAAGGAGGGCTGCCATGAGCACCCCGGATGACCTGCACACTCCGACGCCCGCGTTCGTGGCCGGCCTCGAGGAGGCCGTGCTCCGCGCCTACCGCGAGGCCGACGCGATTCCCGTGATTCCTCGAGCTCCCTCGACCCGTTGGCGCGACTGGGGCCGCATCGCGGCCGTGCTGCTGCTCGGCGCCGCGCTCGGCATCGGCGGCCAGTTCGCGTCGGCGCAAGTGCGTGACGCCAAGACGCGGAGCGAGATTGAGCGGTCAGTGATGGCCGAACGAGAACTTCAGAGCTTCCGACTTGAACTGGCGAAGCAGGAGGTCAAGCGAATCGATGCGGCCGTGCGACTCGGGGGGATGCCCGCGCGCGCGTTGATGGAAGCGACCCGCGAGCAACGTGTAGGCGAGAGCGCCGTGCAACGGCTTGACCTCGACCTGGCCGAAGTACGCCTGAGCAATGCGCCACCCCGCAACGAGCTCTCCGCGCCACTTGTTGGTGGCCGTGATTTCGTCCTTGAGCGGCTGCGGTTGCGGGCCCCGCTTGCCTTGCGCGAGGAGGATGGTGCCCTGCGCCTGGCATTCGAGGCTGATCGTCGAGTCAAGCTCGGGCTCGACCCCGAGTGCTGCGACCGATGCCCACGTCCGCGCCGTGGATGCTCACCGGGAGATGCAACTTGTCGCCATGCAGCTTCGCCTGCGTACCCTGTTCGTGAAGGAGCGGCTCTCCCCGGGAGAGGTCGCCCGACTGCTGCAGCAGGAGACGATGCAGATCGAAGTGGGGCGGACGAAGGAGCTGCTTGACTTCGACAAGGAGCGCCTCGCACAGGCGGAATTGCGGCGCAAGGCGGGGACAATCACCGAGGTCGAGTTCCGGCGGGTCCAGCTCGACTATCTCGAGCGAGAGCGGATGCTGTACCGCATGCAGGTTGAGCTCAGACGTGGCACGGCAGGGGGCCGGCCCGCTCGAGTATCGCGTCGTCTCGGCGCTTCACCGCGCCGCCGGCGACTCGGTCCTACTCTGGGACCCCGCCAACAGCCGCATCTCCGTGATCTCGCCCAACGGCACCATGCTCGGCAGCTGGGGTGACCCTCGCATGGCGGAGCTTTCGCGAACCCTGCCAGCGGCCGTCGCGGGCGGCCGGTGGTTCGTCCCGGTGCGGCCGGCGTTCGCGCCGGATACCACCACGCTCGTGCGGATCACCCTCGCGACCAAGCGGACCGATACCCTGCTCCGTTTCGCCACGCCGACCTTTCGTCCCGATCGTACGGCGGGGCCTGGTGTGGTGCGCGTCATTGCCCCGGGATTTCTACCGGTCACCGGGTGGGGGGTCTTCCCGGACGGCCGGCTCCTGGTGGTGCATGGCGCCGACTATCGGCCGGAGATTTTCAACCTCGATGGGAGCCGCACTCAGGCCTCAGCGATTCCGTACGCCCCGACTGCGGTCACGGCCGCCGACAAGGCGCGGCACCTGCAGGAGACCGTCGCTGAAATGAAGCGCCGGCTCTCAGGTGAGCTTGCTGCCGGCGCAGGCGGGAAGATGCCGAGGCTCGAGGCCGGTGCCCCCGACCAGTGGCCCGCGATGCTCCCGCCGCTTCGCTCGCCGACGATCCATGTCGATTCGCGTGGTCGTGCGTGGGTGCTGGTCACCGATCCGGCGCGCGCCGGAGGCGATCGCTTCGATCTGCTGAACGCCCAGGGGAAGCGCATCGACGCGCTGCGCCTCCCTGCGCAGGTCACGCTCGTCGGCAGGGACGGGTGTCTCTATGCCACCCGCGAGGACGAGGACGGGCTGCTGCACTTATTGCGGTATCCGCTGCCTTAGCGGCACCCACACCGCCAGGCGGCCCGGCTCGACCGTGACCGCGTCACGGATTCGAGAGCTATCTTCGGGGAGAATCGTCTCCCACCCCGGAGCCCCCCCGTGGCCAAGCTGGTCTACGTCCCACCGCCCGATCCCATACCGCATGCCATCCCGCTCATGGTTGCTGGTGCGGAACTGGCGTTTCAGCTGGGACGGATCGGGATCCACATCTTGCGTGGTCCCGGCGCGGTGGCCGAGGGGCACTCGCACGTCCTGCCGCTGCTCCTGATGCCAGTGACGGTCGGTGCAGTCGCCGTGGGGGCGATGCGGTTGTGGGGCCGGAAGGTCCCGCTGCGCCTCCGCGAGCCACGCATCACGCGTCTGCGCTTTGTTGGCCGGCTGATCCTCATCGGGGCCGTGTTCGGGGTCATTGGACTCCAAGTCGGCCTCGCGAACATCCGTGCGCTCCGCCCGATGGTGCTCATCGACAATCAACGCGTCGTCAGGTCGGCGGCGATGCCCCTTGGCAACGACTCCACGGTTCCGCAGCGGTTGCTGATCGGGCCGACCGGCCGCGATACGCTGACGCTGGGCGGTCGCGTGGTGACGATGGCGAAGGACAGCGCTTCGTTGACGATCGCTGAGCAGGACGGGGCGCGCCGGCTGACCGTGCCCCTGCCCGCGCTCGGGATGCCCCAGCAGGTGGAAGTCGTCCCGATCCGCGCCACGGCCCCGGAACCCGTCGCCTTTGCCGTGCTGGTCACCGGGTCGCCGACGAGCAATCAGGCGATGTTCGCGGTGGCCGATTCCAGTTGGCGGCTCGTCTATCTGGAACGGATGTACCAACGCTGGCCGGCAGCTTCCCGGATGCTCACGCTACAACGCGACACGGTCACCTCATTGGACGTCGTGATCGTGGCGCGGAACGAACTGACGAAACGGATGTACCGCCTGGCCGCGCAATAGCCCTGGTAGTGTCAGGGGCGCGGCGCGATCGAGGGAATTCCGAGGCATGTGCTCGCAATAGCGATGTGGTATCCCGTTCCGTGTGCGGCGATATTCCATCTTCAGCTCAACCGAAGGAGCCCAGCCGTGCAGGCGAATCTCGCGACGACCGATGCGACGGGCGGCACCTCGATCCTCTACAAGATCGATGGCGCGGACTATCTGATGGAGGTCGGCGGCGCCTGGAACGACTTCGCCGACGCCAACGAAGGCCCCGAGTTGGTTGCCGACGCGGTCCTCGGCCGCTCCCTCTGGGATTACGTCGGCGACCTCACCACTCGGCAACTCTATCGCACCATCCTGCGCCATGTCCGTAATGATGGGGTGGCGGTACGCTTTCGCTTCCGCTGCGATGGTCCGACCATGCGTCGCCTGCTCGAGATGGAGATTGCGCCCGTCGACAGCGGCCACGTCCGGTTCTCGGTCGTTCCGGTGGCCGAGGCCACCCGCCCCGCCGTGCCGTTGCTCGACGTGGCCCAGAAGGTCGCTCGAGGCGGGAAATTGATCATGTGCGGCTGGTGCCAGGACGTACGGCTTCCCGGACCGCGGTGGGTGCCGGCAGAGCAGGCCGTCACCGCGCTGGGTTTGTTCGAGGGGACGGCGATACCGACGGTCAGTCACGGCATCTGTCCCGACTGCCATGATGAATTGACCGGCGCGCTGCTCGACACCACCCTCGCGGAAGGAGGGACGATCACGCTCGGCGACTGGGTGGTCGGCTAGGGCGCGGCGCTACTCCAGCTGCGGTGAACGGATCGACGGAATCGCTGTCATCGCCTCGCCCGACTCGAGCCGTTTGATGTGCGACTCGAGTTCCTGCTTCACCAGCGCTCCCAGCAGCCCCCGCTTCTCGTGGGCAAACGGCCGCTGGTAGGCCGCGATGGCGGCTGCGCGGTCACCCATCCGCAGGTAAGCATTGCCGAGCTCGATCGCCGCCGGCAGGTGCCACGGCATGACATCCAGGATCTCTGTGGCCTTTGTGGCAATCATCGCGTAATCGGTGCCCTTCTCATCGTAGACATACTCGAGCAGGCGCCGGAAGAGGTTGCTCGCCCGCGTCCTCGGCAGCGTCTGCGTTCCCTCCCATACCTCGACGATCCCCAGTCGCTTCACCATGGTCAGTCCGGCGAAGACTTTTGCCGGGTCCCAATCGGAGCTCGGATCCGGGCGTCGATCGCTCGCGGTGTAGATGAAGAAGCCGGTATAGATCCCCGCCCGGTTGGTGTCGGCAAGCGACTCGACCTTGCGCGCGGTGGTCAGCTTCAGCGCCTTGGCCTGCTCCTCGCCGAACCAGTATGAGGAGTAAGTCGGCAGTCCGGTCGGCACGATGGCCGAGTCGGAGAATTGCTTGATCTCGTAGGCTCGCTGTCCGAGGTCGAGACCCTCGTTGCCGAAGGCCAGCGCGGCATTCAGGGTCCCGCCGGCGAGTTCGTTGTGGTACTCCCAGAGCCGGGGGATCCGCACGGTCATCACAATGGTCGCGGCGTAGAGCCCACCGACGCCGAGCACCGACATCCGAGTCCGCTGCTGCCAGGCGAACTGCGCGCCTGCACCGGCAATGATGCCAAGCGCCACGATCACGGGGAGCGCGTGCCGGACACCGGCGTACGTGCCGAGGGAACCACTGAGCGCGAAGAGGTGGGTCGCGGCGAGCGCGAGGACCACGGCCGTACTCCAGCGTTGCAGTGGCGTGGTGATGGTTCGTCGCAGCGCGCCCACTCCCACCACGGCCAGGCCGAGCAACGCCAGCGGCACCTTCGAGAGAATGAAGCTCGGCCAGGTGTACCAGGGTGGTGCACCGTAGACCATGGTTCCCCAGAGGAGATGCTGGTTGTCCCCGCGCCCTTCGACCCCAGCACGGACGGTGTCGGCCAGCCCCCAGATGTAGGAGCGTGGCAGGATGTGCCACCTGTCGAGCGCGGTCAGCAGGTCGCGCCAGCGGACCACGCGGAGGTCGCCCAGTTTGGCGACCATGGTGCGATTGAAGTCATCGGCGCCATTGGGGCCGGCGTGGAAGTGGAAGCCGTAGAAGGCCCACAGCGTGCCAATGGCCACCAGGACGACGAAGGCGAGTTGTCCGGCATGGAGGGCGAGGGTATTCAGGTACCGGCGCTGACGATGCCATTGCCAGACGGCGGCGAAGGCGGTGAACGCGCCGATGCCCGCGAGTCCCGGCAGCGCCGAATGCTTCGCGGCGAGGGCAAGACCCATGGCGAGGCCGAGGGCCAGCGCCCAGCGCCATTGCCAGGTCATGATCAGCCGTGCGGCGGTGAGTGCCGCGATGGCGAGCGCCAGCGCGACCGGCAGGTCAGTCATCACGACCGGGCCGTGAGCGCCGACGGTCGGTTCGAACCCGATGAAGAGCAACGTCCCGATGGCCCACGGCATCCCGAAGGCGGAGGCCACGAGCGCGCCGAGGATCAGGAGCATGGCGCCATTCAGGGTCCAGACCGCGATGCGCGCGCGGTCCTGGGCCAACCGGAAATCGTTGTCGAAGAAGAAGGTCTCCTCGACAAAATCCCGCTCGGCGCCCTTGTCGGAGAGGGCGGACTTCGGTCGAAGCGTGAAGGTGGCGGGCATGTTGGCCGCGGCCACGAGCTTCACCAGCGGCGGATGCTCGGGGTTGAGACGGAAATCGTTGGTGCGCAGGTATTCGACGCCGGCGACGATGTGCCACGGTTCGTCGACCGTGAGCGAATCGAGGCGGGTACCGACCGCCGACCGGGCCGTGGCGAGGAGCACCAGGGCGAGGAGGACGAGGGTGTGCACCGGGGTGAGTCGGCGGAAGGTGGCTGGGGGAGTCACGGCCTGTAGATACGGCGGATTCGGAGAGGAGGCAAGTGCGCGCCACCCCTGACGCAGGAGCCTCCGGGCGGTAACTTCAGATTCGACCCTGGGGAGGAACGCCATGATCGTCGAAGCTGCCGTCACCGTTGCTGGATCGCGCACTGCAGTTTGGGCGGTGATCACCGATATCGACCACGCGGCGACCACCTTCAGCGGTGTGGAGGAGATTGAGGTCCTCGAGCGGCCGCTGAGCGGCCTGGTTGGGCTCAAGTGGCGGGAGACGCGGATCCTCTTCGGCAAACCGGCCGCCGTGGAGAAGTGGATCACCGACGCCGCCGAGCCGGAGTACTACAGCGCCCGGGCCGAGAGCGATGGCTTTGTCTTCGTCTCCACCAAGCGGCTCTCCGAACATGACGGGGTCGTCACGCTGACCGAGTCCCACGAGTCGCAACCACAGACCCTCATGGCCAGGCTGCAGATGATTCCGATGGCGTTGTTCTTCAAGGGCGTGATCCGGAAGGCGATCCTGCAGGACCTCCATGATGTCAACGCCGCGCTCGGCGGACACCGGCCGTGAGTCGCGAAGGTCGATCCAGCATCCGGCTCCGCTTCATCGTCACTGACCCGGTGCCCGGTGTCGCGCTGGCCTTGCAATCTGGTCGCTTCGACCTGGTTCCCCCGACGTCGGTGACGGCATCGGCGGTGAGCTTCGAGTGTGCGGTGGAGGCCAGTCAGCCGGTCGCAGGTGGCCCGGTCGTCTGCTACGGGCCGTTCACCCAGGGGCCGCCGGCGGCGCGGTTTGTCTACATCACCGTCGGGACACGGGCCGGGCAGCCCAACAGTCCGTATGAGCGGCGGGCGAAGATCCCGCTCACCGGAATCACCCCCGAGCTCTTCCTCGGTGCCGTGAAGGATCCTGAGCGCATGCTCGAGGTACGGTTCGGCGGTCGGGGCCGGGACGGCAGCCCGGTCTGCGCCACGGTGAAGTTGGCGGCGGATGCCTGGCGGCTCGTTTCCTCTCCTACCGGACCGGTGCGCTAAATGTCTTCCGCGTTTCGCTTCGTGCTCGTCACGCTCGGTGTCGCTGCCATTTTCTGGATGACTAACCGGTTTCTCTGGCAGGACGAGCGCTCCATCATCGAATTGCTCGTGAAGGCGCTGGCCTGGTGTGCCATGATGGCGGCGCTCGCGCGCTGGCAATCGCGCCGTGCGCGGGCCGGCAAGGTCAGCGACTTCCATCCCGCCGTCTATTTCGTGCTCGGTCTTGTCATGATCGCTGCGGGGATCGAGTGTTGGTACGAGGCGTCACCGACCAGGTCCCCGGAGGACGCGCTCACGTCGGTCGCTGCGGCAGCCTTTGGACTGTTCTTTCTGGGCTGCGGGGTGAGCGCGGCTCGCAACCGCAAGCTCAGTGGAGTGACGCAATGAAATCATTCGTTCTTGGTGGCATGGTCACCGTGTTGTTGCTTGGTGCCACCACCAGTGCCAGCGCGCAGCTCGCGTACCGCGGGCCGACGGCGGTGTTCCGGGATTCCCAGGCCGCCGTCCCACTCTTCGAGCTGAAGCCCACGCTTGGCCCGTTCGGACGCGGCACGACTGCGGCCAAGCCCACCGCGTTGACGGTTCGTCTGAACGGCGTCGCGGGCGATCAGCTCTCTCCGACGCGCTGCCCGATGCGGATCATTCTCCCCGACTCCACCCGGCAGGACGCGATGCCGATCAGCCGACCCAATCTCACGACGGTCGAGCGGATGCCGGTTGACCGGAGCAGCTGTTCGATTCGGTAAGCACGCCTCAGACCCCGACGCCCTACCCCGGAGTGCCCTTTGGCGATCATCCGTCTGACGACCGTCGCTCTCCTCGCCGTCATCGCTCCAATGGCGACCGTCTCCCTTCAGGCGCAGGTCCCCGTTGCAGCAAAGGCGTTACTGCGCATCGACGCAGAGGCCGAGAATCTCAGTGCGATCTCGACGCTTGCGGTGAGCCCCTCGGGGATCCTCGCCGTCTATCTCCGTCAGGATGGGGTCATCCGCCTCTACAGCCCTGCGGGGAAGCTGCTCGCATCGGCGGGGCACACAGGGGAGGGTCCGGGCGAATTCCGGCAACTCGACGCCATCGGGTGGCTCGGCGATACCCTCTGGGCATCCGATGGTCGCCTGCGTCGGTTGACTCGGTACACCGCCGACGGAAAGTTCCTTCGCGCCATTCAGCTCCCTGACCGCATCGAGCAGGTTGTACCCGGCGCCGCATCGACCCGATATACCGGTGCCCGCTTGCAGGCGGTCTATCCTGACGGCAGTCTGCTGCTGCAGGTGATGCAGTTCAGGGTTCCTCGCTCCAACGCTCCGAAGGAAGTGATGGGTGACCCGCGGTACGCTGTCCGTTCCTCACTCGAGGGCGCCGTACGCTTCCTGGTCGCGACGGATCCTCCGAACCTCTGCAAGTTCGCGGGGCCGGAGATCATCATCAGCATGCCAGGGTCCTCCTGCCCCATGACGCTGCGCGCGACTCCTCCGAATGCCAGCCGCCGGGTCGCGGTGCTGCAGGAGACCTCGCCCGGCGGATCGGGCTTGATCAGGGTTGTCGCCGTGAACGACCGCGGTGAACCGCTCTTCGAGCACAAACGGTCAGTCCCGTTGCGCCCGGTGCCGTCCGAGGCACATGACCGCCAACTCGAAGGGGTGCCGAACGACATGCGCGAGCAGGTCGCGGCGCGAACTCGGTTTTTCCCGCCGGCCTTCGAAGTACAGGTGGCACCCGGAGGTGCCGCCTGGATCGGCCTCGACGCAGCCTCGGGCAAGCTTCGCGAGTGGTTCCGCCTCGATGCCAACGGCAGGCAGCTCCCCTCCGTCTGGCTCCCCGCCTCGGCCAAGGGGCTCGCCTTCGATCGACGCGGCGCGTGGGCGATCACCGAAGCAGAAGACGGCTCGCAGAGCATCGTCCTCTACGAGGCACGGCCATAGTGCTCCAACGCACCATTGTCACCCTGCTCCTCGTGGGCGTCGCTCCGCTTGCCGCCCAGACGGACTACATGGCGCGCGCTCGGCCGCTCCTTGGCTGCTGGACCATGTCCGTCGGCACATACACGCCTGCGCAGGGCCGAGATTCGACCTGGGTACACCCGCCCCGCATCATGAAGGTCGACACGACGCCCGGACAAGGGATGATGGACAACGACTCTCTCGGCTGGCTGATCGCTAGCGCGACTCCCCCGATCGAGCGACACTGGCGGGGCGCAGTCGGGCTCGGCGAACCAGACAGCCTCGCGCTCTTCTGGACGCGCGGACTCGGCGCGCTCCAGGCCAGCGTGAAGGTTGCTGCCGACACGGCGGAGGGGTGGATCACCCTCATCCGCGACACCGGGTACGACAGCCCGATGGCCCGTCTCATAATGACCCGCACCCGATGCCCTTGACCGCCCACTAGTTCCAGTTGTCGATCTTCATATCGTCCGGAGCGGGCCTTCCCTGCCCTGTCTCCACCAGCTCGCGCAGGCTCAGCAGGAAGACCGCCCACTTCGTGCTGCAGTGCGCAGTGAATTCCACCGCCTCCTGCCATCCGCGGTGACCGAAGAGCAGCACCGTCATTTCGCCGTCATGGGTCAGGTCGAAGGTTGCCTCGGTGCCGACCCATTCCGGCGGACCGGCCACGAAGCGCCAGCGCACGGCCCGATTGGGCTCCAGCGCCGCAACCTCGAACTCCATCTGTCCGATCTCGTGTCCGTCGCCATGGCGGAAGACGACCGTGACCCGACCACCCAACGCCGCCGACCCGGTCGAATCCCGAGTCCACCACCCTGCCACGCCGTCCACGGTGGCGATCGCCGCGTATACCTGCTCGAGTGGTGCCTTGATTCCGATGCGATGAATGATATCGACCACGTCTGCTTCCTCTCGTGACAAGTGGACTACTCCGGTGCTTCGACGAACGCCTTGAGGCGTGCCGCGGCCGCATCCCACTGGGCCGAGACCTGATCGAGATACTCGCGCGCGACACTGAGCCGCTTGAGGTCAAGCGAGTACACGTGCTCCCTCCCCTCCTTGCTGTCGCGGACCAGGCCGACTCGTTCAAGCGACTGCAGGTGCCGGGTGATGCCCTGCCTCGTCATCCCGCTCCCTTCGGTCAGGCGCGTGATCGAGAGGTCGCCTTCGACGGCGAGTCGGCCCACCAGGGTGAGGCGCGTGGTGTCGCCAAGGGCGGCGAAGACGGGGGCCGCGTGGCGGACGGCGCCGCTGCGACTACTCGACATACGCCGCCAGCTTCTTCGACTGCCCGTTCCATCCGCCGGTGTTCATCCGGAACGCCTCCACACGGCGCGTGGCCGGCAGCTGGTCAAAGCCGGACTCGATGATGGTGATGGCGGTACCGCCCGCGTTCTCCTCGAGGCGGAACTCCACCAACGTCATTGGCTCGGCGGTGTAGTCGACCTTCGGGTCGATGGCGCCCGGGTGCCACCGGTAGGAGAAGTAGCCCTCCGGCTCGACCCGTTCGATCCGCATCTCGATCGTCACGTGCTCCAGCCCCGCCATTCGGAGGCTGCCGTGGACGATCGCCCCGGGCCTGAACGGACCGTCGAGCGAGATGCCGAACCAGGTGCCGAACTCGGTGGCGTCGGAGAGTGCGCGCCACACCCGGGCGCGTGGCGCGGCAACGTCCAAGCGCTTCTCGATCCGGTCGGTTGTCTCGGGCTGTTCGGCTGTGCTGCTCATGGGGGTGCTCCAGGCGGGGGTCGAAGGAACGACAATAGGCAACGGTTGTGTTGCACATGATACGACGGGCTGGAGGGAAGCGCAAGACTTTGGTTGCGCATTGGAGCCGGACCATGGCGCGTGGCGCCTCGCGGGGGCCGTGGCCTGATACCTTCCATCCAGTCGCCGACCCCCCGCGGCCGTACCCGGACCCGGAGCCCGGCATGTTCAAGGGCCTTACGTCGATCGTCGTCGCCGCCGTCCTCCTCGGATCGGCGCCCACCGCCTCCGCGCAGCAACCTCCCCTCCCGGCACCCGTCGACAGCGGCAAGATGGTGCGGATGTACACCGCGACGACGATGATCGAGGGTCGACTGCTCGCCCCGTACGGCAAGCACGACTCGGCGCTGTACTACTGCCGTTTCCCCGGCAGGCCGTGCCTCGGGATCGAGGACTCGGCCGCCATGCGCACGATTCCGGTCAGCGACCTGCGCCGGCTCGACGTCTCGACCGGATCGCACTGGCGCCGTGGCGGACTGATCGGTGGCGTCATCGGCGCCGCGATGGGCGTCGCCGCGACCGCGTTTGCGGTCAGCATGTGCGATACCACCGACTGCGCCTCCCACCGCGACACCATCGTGATTCTCGGCGGCATCAGCAGCGGCCTGACGTTCGGCGCCCTCGGCGCACTCTGGGGATCGGCCTTTCCACGATGGGACTCACGGTGACTCAGTGACCAAGGCGCCACAAACACTCCCGCGGGTGGTTGGCTTCATGCTCTTCGCGATCACGGTGTGGGTCGCGGGGCCAGTCCTGATCGGATCCCACCAGTTCGAGTGGGCTCGCGCCGCCGAGGGGATGCTCACCGGCGCGTTCTTCGCGATCGCGATCACGGCGACGGATCATTCCCGACTGCCCGTGGAGAAGCGCTTGGCACCGCCCCACGCGATCGGCCTGGGTGGATTCAGTCTGGCGCTCCTCGGCATGATGGTCGCCGAAGGCGCGGCGCGGCGATCGAAGCTCGATGCCATCATGGTGGTTGGCTCGCTGCTCTTCGCGTTGCCGGGGGGCTATCTGATTGTGGCCGGAATGCGGCAGCGGCGATCGACCGACGCCCAGGGCGGTGCCTGACGGTTGGTCCACTCGCAGAAATCGACTTCGGAGTACCCATGACCGCACCACGCGTCCCCACGTTCGCAACCGTCGCCCTCGTCCTGTTCGCCGCCCCGAGCGGCGCGCAGGCCTTCGCCGCCCCCTCCTTCGCGCGCCCAACCTGGACGTCGGCGCAATCGTTCACCACCGTCACGGGTGTTCGAGAGCTCTCGAGCGGCTCGGTGCTCGTGGCCGACTTCTCCGAGCCGATGGTCCACCTGCTGGCTCCGGGTGGCCAGAGCGCCAAACAGATTGGCCGAAAGGGATCTGGCCCGCGCGAGTACCTCACGCCCCTGCGGCTGATCGCGCTCCCGAACGACTCGACCCTGCTGATCGATCGGGACGCAGATCGCTACCTGATCATCGCGCCGAACGGGGACATTGTCGCCACGACCCCTTTCCCCGAGCAGATGCGTCTCGCCGGCCAGTACATCCGCGGGGCCGACCAGGGCGGGCGCCTCTACTTCCAGATGCGTTACATCGCCCCGGAGCCGACCGCCCCCTCGACGACGGGCATTCTGCGCTGGGATCGCCGGAGCGTCCGATTCGACAGCCTCGGCTTCGTGAAGATGCCCTCCGCCACCCCGATCGGCGGCAAGCTCGCGAACGGCGCCAGCTACCAAGGGATGCGGATCATGCCGTACACGCCCGCGGATGCGTGGACCGTGGCCCCCGACGGCCGGATCGCGATGATTCGCGTTGCGCCCTACCGTGTCGATTGGCTCGCGACCGGCCGCCCGCCGGTGGTTGGCGGGGCCATCCCCTATTCCCCGGTCCCGGTGACCGATGCGGACCGGAAGGCGAACGAGCCGAAGGGACCTCCCTTCACGCTGGTGTACGCCGAGGTCAAGCCACCCTTCAGCAATGACGCGGTCGTGCTGGATGACCGAGCGCGTCTCTGGATCGGCCGCTCGTTCACCCGAGGCGCGAAGACAAGAGACTGGGATGTTGTCGATAGCCAGGGGAAGCTGCTCAAGACGATCAACCTCGCCGCCGACAAGTGGATCATGGCCGTCACCGCACGCTTCGTCTACGTGCTCTGGCGGGACCAGGACGACGTGGAGTGGCTGCAGGCCTACGCACGGTAACGGGCTAGCGCCGCACCGAGCGATCGCTGAGCAGCTTGCTTGCCGCCTGCCTCGCCGCCGGGGTACTGTTTCCCATGCCCACCATCCGCTCCGCCGCCCTTGCCGTCCTCACGGCGCTCCTCGCCGCGCCCCTCTCCGCCCAAACCCGCCCGACCGTCACCGGGTTGCTGACGGAGTACCGCGCCAACCCCCTCGGCACGGACGTCGTCAAGCCGCGCCTCAGTTGGCGGATCGAGAGCCCGCGCCGCAACACAATGCAGGCGGCCTATCAGATCCAGGTCGCCACATCGCAGGCAGCGCTGACCGCCGGCAAGTCGCTGCTCTGGGACTCGGGCCGCATCACCACCGATGCCTCGATCTTTCGCCCGTACGACGGCCCGGCGCCGACCTCGGCGACGCGCTACTACTGGCGCGTCCGCGTCTGGGACGACGCCGGCAATCCATCGGCCTGGAGCACCCCCGCCTTCTGGGAGACGGGCCTGCTCAAGCCCACCGATTGGTCGGCCCGATGGATCGGGCCATCGGCAATCTCGAAGGACTCCGCCGGCGCCCCTGCCCCGCTGCTCCGCGGCAGCTTCACCGTGAACGGTGCGATCCGCTCGGCTCGCGTCTACGTCACGGCGCGCGGCCTCTACGAGCTGCACCTGAACGGGCGGCGTGTCGGTGAGGACTTCTTCACCCCCGGCTGGACATCGCTCAATCGCCGCCTGCAGTATCAGACCTACGACGTCACCACCGCGCTCACCCAGGGGGAGAACGCCATCGGCGCGATGCTCGGCGACGGCTGGTATCGCGGCTACCTCGGTTTCAGCGGCCGCCGACACGCCTATGGCACCACGGTGGCACTGCTCGCGCAGCTCGAGATCCGCTACACCGACGGCCGAGTGCAGCGCGTGACGACCGACAGCGCGTGGCGAAGCAGCACCGGCGCAATCACCTTCGCCGACATCTATCGCGGCGAGAGCTACGATGCTCGACTCGAACAGGCGGGGTGGGATCGGGCCGGCTTCGACGTCCGCAACTGGCAACCGGTGACACTCGCTCCGACCACGACCGCCGTGCTGGTTGCGCCGACGACGGAGCCCGTGCGGCGCACCCAGGAAATCACCCCCATCAGCATCCTCCGCTCCCCGTCGGGGAAGGTCATCTATGACCTCGGTCAGAACATGACAGGTTGGGTGCGGCTCCGGGTGCGCGGCAGTGCAGGCACGACGGTCACCCTCTCGCACGGCGAAGTGCTCACCCCCAAGGGCGAGCTCTACACCGACAACCTGCGCGACGGCTTCCAGAAGGACCGCTACACCCTCAAGGGCGGCGGCGACGAGATGTGGGAGCCGCACTTCACGTATCACGGCTTCCGATACGTGCAGGTCGAGGGGCTGCCGGGTGAGCCGTCGGTCGGCGCCATTACCGGCGTGGTCGTCCACACCAACCTGACCGAGACCGGGACGTTCGTCACGTCGGACACGCTGCTGAACAAGCTGCAGCGCAACATTGTCTGGGGGCAGCGCGGCAACTTCCTCGACGTCCCGACCGACTGTCCGCAGCGCGATGAGCGGCTCGGGTGGACCGGCGATGCGCAGGTCTTTGCACGGACAGCGAGCTTCAACATGAACGTCGCCGGCTTCTTCGCGAAGTGGCTCGGCGACCTTGCCCTCGACCAGCATCCAGGCGGCGCCGTCCCCTGGGTCATCCCCAATCCACTCGGCGGCGACAGCACCCGCTTCGCCTCCGCGGCCGGCTGGGGCGACGCATCGACCGTCGTGCCCTGGACTATGTACCAGATGTACGGCGACCGCGGTGGACTCGAACGGCAATTCGCCAGCATGACGGCGTGGGTGGACTACGAGGCGCGCCGCGCCGGCCCAGCGCTGCTCTGGAAGCAGGACTCGCACTTCGGCGACTGGCTCGCCTGGCACAGCGACGACGCTGGCTATCCCGGTGCCACCACCGGCACCGATTTCATCGCGACGATCTATCTGGCCCACTCGGCCGACATTGTCTCGCGCGCCGCCACCGTCCTCGGCCGCACCGCCGACGCCGCCAAGTATCGCGACCTCTTCAACCGGGTGCGGGTCGCGTTCCGAAAGGAGTTCGTGACGGCGAACGGTCGGGTGGCGGAGAACACCCAGACCGCGTATGCCCTCGCGCTCAACTTCGGGTTGCTCGACGCCAGCGAGATGCCGCAGGCGGTGCAGCGCCTGGTCGATGACATCGGCAAGCATGGTGGCCACCTTTCGACGGGCTTCCTCGGCACGCCGGAGCTGACGCACGCGCTCTCGCGCAACGGCCGGACCGATGTGGCCTTTGCGCTGCTCAATCAGCGCGGTTATCCGGGGTGGCTCTATCCGATCGGGCGTGGCGCCACGACGATGTGGGAACGGTGGGACGGCATCCGTCCCGACGGGACGTTCCAGGAACAGAGCATGAACTCATTCAACCACTACGCCTTCGGCGCGATCGGCGACTGGATGTACCGTACCATCGGCGGGCTCGACGTCGACGACGCCGCACCAGGCTACAAGCATGCGATCATCGCCCCGGTGGTCGGCGGCGGGATCACCAGCGCGAAGACCGAGTTGCAGACGTCCTATGGCCCGCTCGGCTCCGACTGGCGGGTGGCCAATGGGGTGATGACGCTCACGGTGACGGTGCCGGCGAATACGACGGCGAGCGTGACGCTCCGGAACACCACCGCCGCGACGGCGCGTGAGGGTGGCATGGCGTTGTCGGCGGCCGCGGGTGTGCGCAGCGTCCGGGCCGAGGGGAAAGACCTGGTGGTGACGATTGGGTCTGGGCGGTACGTCTTTGACACTGCGGCGCAGTAGGAGCAATCATGGGGAATCCGCCAACCGACCTTGGCGATCTTGCGCACGCGATTCAACTGGCCCTCGCGCCGGTCTTTCTGCTCACCGGCATCGCTGGCATCCTGAATGTCATGACAGGGCGTCTGGCTCGGATCATCGACCGCGGTCGGTACCTGACGGAGCGGGAACTGCCGCCCGCCATGGTCGCATCGTCCGCCTATCGAGTCGAGCTGGCCAGTTTGGAGTTCCGGCGCCACTTGGCGAGCTCCGCCATCGCCGCCAGCACGCTCTCGGCGCTGCTGGTGTGCGTGGTCATCGCGTCCCTCTTCGTGCAGGTGCTGCTGCAGGTCGAGCTGCGGTGGGTGGTGGGGGCGATGTTCACCGGTTCGACATTGGCTCTCGTCGTGGGGCTGGGCTACTTCCTGCGCGAGGTCCACTTGGCCACCAAGACGGTGCGCATCCCAAGCGCTACCCCGAGCGCGTGATGCCACTCACGACCCGAGCCACCTTCCGCATCAACCTGCTCCTTGCGCTGCTCGGTGCGGTGGTGGGCGCCCTCGCCGCGATCCCCTGACCTGGTGGGCAGGTGTTGTCAGGCGCCCCGCCGGCGGATCTCGCCAATCCTCTCGGAACATGCGGCTTGGGATCATGGGGCCTGTTCGACCGATGCTTGCCTGGTCGTCGCTCCGCAGCGTGCCGCTTTGGCGTGCCGCGCTTGAACCCACCATCGGGGCCCTTGTCGGGGCAGCGCTCGGCATGGCCACCGGTTCAGAGGCGTTGTTCCTGCTCGGAACGGTAGCTGGGCTCGCGCTCCCCGCGTGGCGATTGAATCGGGTCTATCGCGAGGTTCCCCGCCTCGACGCCGCGACGGCCAGCGAAGGACTTCCCCTGGAACCGTGACCCTTCTCCGATCGGAGACGTCGGCATTCACTGCGCTGCGTCGAGATTCCCACGCGCACCACTGCCCCGCTGCTGTTCCCCGTCGGATGCCGCTACACTTCGTTTGATGCAGCGCCTCACTGGCCTCCCTCGCGCGATCGCATCGCTCAGCGGCGTGTGGTTCGTGCTGTTCACGCTCCTGCCAGGGAGCCTGCGGCCGTGCCCAATGCACCCGGGTGCGCACGGCTCCCCGGCGCCGATGGAGATGGCGGGGCACCATCACCACGCACCGACCCCGCCGATGCCGGATGCGCACGACGGCTGCGATTGCCTGGTGACGTGTTGCGCGTTTCCGGCGATGCCGGCTGAGCCGGCACCCATCGTGGCACGCGTCGTCGCCTTGCCACACCTTCCGCCCGCCAGCGCCACGCCATCCCTCGCGCCGACCCGCGCCCGGCTCCTCCCCTTCGCCAATGGCCCTCCGGTGCTGCCCAGCAGCTGACGCACTTCGCGTCTGCTGCTCGTTCCACGGCACATACGGATCGGAGCGCAACGCGTCATGTCGCACTTCAAACTCGAGGCGGCCCACTGGGCCCTGGCCCTCGTGGTGATCACCGCGTGCACCCGGGGCGATTCCCGGGTGCACATCGAGCACGTCGCGTTCACGCGTGACGTGCTGGGCGCGGACGTGGCCGGGTACTTCACCGTCCGGCTCGATGGCAGCCCTCTCGACTCGGTGGCCGAAGTGTCGTTGGCGGAGGCCCAGATCGGCTCGATGCAGACCGTCCAGGCGCACCGCTCGACGGTCGGCAGCAACTCGCTCACGATGATGATGCCGGTCGGTCCGGTCCCGATCGGGCCCACCGGAATCCGGCGATTCGCCCCGGGTGGCTATACCGCCGTGTTCTACGGCATGCGGCGGCCTCTGGTGCCGGGCGATTCGGTCACCCTGACCGTCACGATGACGAGCGGTCGCAAGGCGAGCGTGGTGGCCCCCATTCTCGTCTACGACAGCCTCGAAGCGGCGCTCGATCCAACCTCCCTGACGCGACAATCCACCGACGCACCGACGGCGATGGAGGGCGCTCGACTCTATCGTGCCAACGGCTGCGCCAGCTGCCACGGAGCGGAAGGGCGGGGCGACGGCCCGGTGGGCCATACGCTGGTACCGCCGCCCCGCGACTTCCGCCTCCCGACGTCGTTCAAGAGCGGCACTGACGCCCAGAGCATCGCGCGCACCCTGGCGATCGGCATGCCCGCCGGCGGGTCGATGCCCCTCTTTGCCCATCTCACCAATCACGAGCGACGCGCATTGGCGCTCTACCTCGTCTCGCTACGCACATCACTTTCCGAACGGAGCAGCACACCATGACCGCCATTGCAAGCACCTCCCTGCGCGGCATTGCCGCGTTCCTGGGCGTCACCCTGATTCCCGCCATCGCGCTCTCGGCGCAGGCCGCCACCGTGACCGTACGCGACGTCTGGGTCCGCGAGGCTGCCGCCGGGCGTCCCACCACCGCCGCCTTCCTCATCCTCGAGAACAAGGGTGATGCCGTCCGCGCGCTGATCCGCGGCACCGCCAGCGTCGGCGACACGCTCGAGCTGCACGAGATGAAGCGCGACAACGGGATGATGCGGATGTCGCCGGTGGCGCGTATCGAGATTCCGGCCCACGGCGAAGTCGCCCTGCGCCCCGGTGGACTGCACCTGATGATCTTCGGCCTCAAGGCCCCGCTCACCGTTGGCGACACCGTTGCGCTGACGCTCACCTTCGACGATGGCAAGACGCTCTCGCTGAAGGCCCCGGTGCGCGCGATGCAGGGGATGCCGTGATCCGGGCCGTCCGAGCTTGCGGGCTACTGCTGGCGTTGTTGACCACGGTCGTGGGCTGTTCCGGGAAGCCGCCGGAGCAGCCCGCGATCGGCGGCGACTTCACGCTGATCGACCAGGACAGCGCGCGTTTCGAGCTCGCCTCGCTGCGCGGCAAGGTTGTCCTGGTCTTCTTCGGCTACAGCCAGTGCCCCGATGTCTGCCCCACGACCCTTTCCAAGCTGTCGTCGGTGGCGCGTCGCCTCGGCGCGCAGCGGGCAGAGATGCGGGTGGTGTATGTGAGCGTGGACCCGGAGCGCGACACGCCCGCCGTGCTCAAGGCCGACCTGCAGAACTTCGACCTCGACGCCGTCGGCGTGACCGGCACGCGCGCCGAGATCGATCGGGTCGTGGCGATGTACGGGGCCAAGTATGAGATCGTCCAGACGCCGCAGTCGGCGGCGAAGTACACGGTGAGCCACTCCACAACGCTGTACCTGCTTGACAAGCAGGGGAAGGTCGTGGAACAGTTCCCGTACGAGGCGACGGCCGATGAAATCGCCGAGGCAGTGCGAGGACGACTCGCGCCCTGACCACGGAGTCGTGAGGAGGTACGTCATGCTGGCGGAATGGGGATGGGACGCCGAGTGGGCGGTCGCGCTGGCCGCTCACGGGTCCGCCGGCGAGCAGGCTGCGCGTGTGACCGCCCAGGAGCGCGATCGCTGGGCTGTGCAACTGGAGCACGGTCCCGCCGAAGCACGCCTCGTCGGGACGCCTGATTGGCCGCTGCCGGTAACCGGCGACTGGGTTGTGGTGCGCCCCGGCCCGATGCCCGGCGATCCGTGGTCGATCATGGGAGTGCTCCCCCGTCGCACCGCCATCTCTCGCGGGAGTGCCGGCGAGGGGGGCACCGAGCAACTACTCGCGGCCAACGTCGACGTCATCTGGGTCGTGCAGCCGCTCGACGCGCCGACCAATCCGCGCAGCATCGAGCGCTATCTCGCCGTGGCATGGGAGAGCGGTGCGGTGCCGACGGTCGTGTTGACGAAGGCCGACCTCGTCCCCGAGCTGGCGGCCGCGCGGCTCGAGGTGTCGGCCGTGGCGCTCGGCGTTGACGTGCATGTCGTGCGCGTCGACGATGCCGCGAGTGTCGCCGCGCTGTCGGCGACCCTGCGCCCGGGACGCACGGTGGCACTCCTCGGGCCGTCCGGGGCCGGCAAGTCGACGCTCGTCAATACGCTCGCGGGGGCGCATAGGCTGGAGACTGGCGAAGTGCGGGCGTTCGATCGCAAGGGTAGGCACACCACGACTCGCCGCGAACTCTTCCAGATCGAGGGCGGCGCCCTGCTGATGGACACACCGGGACTGCGCGAACTGCGGATCTGGACGCTCGACGAAGGACTCGCCGGGGCATTTCCGGAGATCGACGAGCTCGCGGCGACATGCCGTTTCCGGGATTGCCGTCACGACGCCGAGCCCGGCTGCGCCGTGGTGGCTGCAATGGAGGCGGGGCAGCTGGCCGCGGACCGACTCGCGAGTTATCGCAAGCTCGTCGCCGAGGCGGCGTGGATCGACCGCAAGAGCGACCCGCTCGCTCGAGCCGCCGCGGTGTCCGAGCACAAGACGGCGATGAAGACGATGAAGCACCACCCCAAATACCGGCGCGGCGAGGGGTAGGGCGACAGAGTGGCGACCGCCGGGGTGGACAATTGGGGGATCCGGGAGTCACTTGGATGGAGAGTTCGAGTCGCCTTCTCTGCGATCCCCAGGAGAGTCCGTGGCTTCCTTGCTTCCGCCGCCCCAGACGCTCCCTCGCGCGATCGGCACCGTCCTGTTTGGTGTCGCGGTCTTCATCGGGCTCTCGTTCCTCGACAGCAGCCGCGTCCAGGATCTGACATCCCTTTCGTTGAGCATCGCGGGTGGCGTTACCGTCGGGACCATATTGGTCGCGCTCGACTTCGGGCAATTGGCGCCGGGCCATCGACTACCACCTCGGCAAGCGATCGGCCTCGCGGCCGTCCAGCTCGCATTGCTTGGGTGGCTTCTGACTCGCTTCCTCCACGGATTGGACTGGGTGGTGCTCGTGCTCGTCGGGGTACTCGCTATCCCCGGGCTCTTCCTACTCGTCAGTGGGGTGCACACCCTGCGCGCCATCGAGCGGTGAGTGTTGGCCACGGCGGCAGCTTCAGTGCCGCGCTCTTTCGCTACCCGGGCAAGGGCGGCTGGCACTTCGTCCCGGTACCCCCGCTAGGCCCCGTCCGCGTTGGGTCACACCGGTGACCCAAGGTCTGGCGTCGGGTCGACCAGCGTCTGGCGCGGGAAGGATGGGCGGACACTGCTCGCGGGCCTCCTCTCGACGGCCTCGGCGCAAGCGCCCCGCGTCATCGAGAACCCACGACCTACGTGGAAGCCGAGTGAAGCGGTGGCGCTCTCCACCGCGCCGACGCTCGTTATCGGCACCGACGGGGGGCCCGACTACGAACTCTCGCGCGTTCGAGGGGCGGCACGACTGCGGGATGGCCGCATCGTCGTCGCAGATGCCGGCAGCCTGACACTGCGCTTCTACGATGCTGCGGGGCGTTTTTTGAAGTCCGCCGGAGGAAAGGGGGGAGGCCCGGGCGAGTTTGAACAGATGGACTCGTTCTGGCGGTTGCCGGGGGACACCCTCGTGGCAGGTGGCATGATGCCGGGAGACCTCTCGTACTTCACGGGGGATGGGAAGTACCTGTTACGGCTTGCGAAGACACCACCGCCGCCGCCACCGGGCGGCGGGGCCGCCTCGGGGATGCGACTCACCCTGGCGCCGCTGGATGGACGCGGCCAGCGCGTCATCGGGTATCTGCCGATGGGTCGTCCACGCGCCGCGGGTGGCCGCTCCGTCGATTCGTTTCCGGTGGCGATCGTCGATCAGAAACACATCGAGACGCACCGCATCGGCAGCCTGCCATCAATGTCTGTGACCATGGACGAGGGCGAGCTGCGACCGCCCTGGTTCGGCGCCCAGGCAGCCTTTGCCGCGGACGAATCGCGGGTCTATTACGGCCTTGGACTGGACTACTCCGTCCAGGTCTACTCACGGAGTGGAAGCCTCTCTCACACGATTCGCAGGGCGTGGACGCCGCGCAAGGTGACCAAGGCCGACATCGACAGCTATGTCGTCGAATGGGGCAAGCGCTGGATCAAGTCGACGGGTGCCGCGGCCGAAGCAGAACGCGTCGACCTGCGCAACGACCCCTACGCCTCCGTCGTGCCAGCATTCTCGCAACTGATTCCCGACGCCATCGGCCGCCTCTGGGTTCGCGAGGCGCACCTCGCCGATGCGCCAGGCGCCGGACAGCTCAACACCACCCCGCTCGTGGCCAGCACCTGGAGCGTCTTCGACGCGGCCGGCCGCTGGCTCGGTGATGTCACCATGCCGGCACGGTTCCTTCCGCGCGATATCGGAGCCGACTATGTCCTCGGCACCGCGCTCGACGCCGACAATGTCGAGACCGTCGTGATGTACCGGCTCGCGCCCCGAGGGGCGCGCTGACCGGCTGACCGGCTGACGCCATGATGCGTTGACCCCCATCAGGAGGAGCTGATGCGCACAACCGGTTGGGTGATCATGACGTTCCTCAGTGTCGCGGTAGCCGCGTACGCCGCCGCCGTGCTGCTCGTCCCCGGTTTCGGCCCGCCGTTCGTTGCCGACCGCCGAGCCATCACCCCACTCGCCGTCATTGCCCACCTCGCCGGTGGCCTCACCGCCCTCGCCCTCGGCCCCTGGCAACTCAACCGCTGGCTCCGCACCCGCTACCTCGCCCGGCACCGCTGGATCGGGAAGGCCTACGTCGTCGCCGTCATGATCGGCGGCCTCGGTGGCCTCGCCCTCGCGCCGCTCGCGCAGGAAGGGTTCGCCTCGCACCTCGGCTTCGGCCTCCTCGCCACCCTCTGGCTCGCGGCGACCCTGCTCGCGTACCGCTCCATTCGAGACGGCGACCACGGCCGCCACCGCGAGTGGATGATCCGCTCCTTCGCGATGACCCTCGCGGCCGTCACGCTCCGGATCTACATCCCGCTCAGCGTGATCGCCGGCATTCCGTTCAACGAGGCCTATCCGGCCATCGCCTGGCTCTGCTGGGTCCCGAACCTCATCCTCGCGGAGTGGTTCATCCTCGATCGCCGGCGGGTGCCCGACGCAATCGCCTGACGGCGGTGTGACGGGCCGTTGCCACCTGAAACTTGCGCGGCACGTCCCCGTACTTTACAATACAAAGTGCTTTACCGTCTCCCAGGAGAGGCCCGTGCGTCCTTGCCAGCCCAGTCCGTCGGTCACCGCATGACAGCCCCGGAGCCCGAACCGACCCCGCTGCACGACCGGGCCCTCCAGGACCTGTCGTTCATCCGGCGCACCATGGAGGGCGCCGCCTCCTTCACGGATGTCCCCGGCAAGGGGCTGGTGGCACTCGGGCTGATCGCCATCGCGGCGGCCTTCATGGCCTCCCGACAGCCCACTCCCGATGCATGGCTCACGGTGTGGCTGGTGACGGGTCTCATCGGCGGCCTCGTGGGCAGCGGAACCATGTACCACAAGATGCGCCAACGGATCGGCGCCGGCGGTGCGTTCTCGCTCAGCGCTCCGGCCCGGAAGTTCTTCCTCGGCTACTGGCCGGCACTGCTCGCCGGCGCGGTCCTCACCGTCGCCCTGATCGATCCGGGCACGCCGGGTGTCGAGGCGCACGTGACCGAACGACTCCTCCCTGGTGTCTGGCTGCTGCTCTACGGCGTCGGCGTCACCACGGCCGGGGCGCATTCGGTTCGCGCCGTCCCGTTGATGGGGATCGGATTCATCCTCCTCGGCACGACCGCGCTCTTCTGCTCCGCCCTCGGCGGCGACCTCATGCTCGCCCTCGGCTTCGGCGCGCTACACATCGGCTTCGGTGTCCACATTGCCCGGCGGCACGGTGGCTAAGCCGCGCGGCAGCGCCGCCCGGGCGCACAAGCCATCTGCCACCGAGGCACCGGCCTCGAAGGCACCGGGCCCGAACCTGCAGGCCATTGATGGGGATGTCTCGATGCCGATGTCGCTCGATCGGATCATCCACGAACGGATGCGCCTCGCGATGGTGAGCGCGCTAGCGGTGCACGACACCCTCTCGTTCAACGAGCTGAAGTCGCTGCTCGACACCACCGACGGCAACGTCTCGGTGCACGCCCGGAAGCTCGAGGACGCCGGCTACATCACCTGCACCAAGAGCTTCGAGGGCCGTGTGCCGCGCACCGAGTTCCGCCTCGCCCCGGCCGGACGCCAGGCGCTCGAGGAGTACCTCGGCCACATGGAAGCGCTGATCCGTCGCGTGGGAGGCGCCTGATGCCCGCCGGGATTCCCTCGCACCTCGCGATCATCATGGACGGCAACGGCCGCTGGGCCACCTCACGCGGGCGTCCGCGCTGGATGGGGCACGCCCGTGGCGCACGCACCGCCGCCGAGATCGTGGCGCACTGCGCCCGCCTCGGCGTGGCGGACCTCTCGCTCTACGCCTTCTCCAGCGACAATTGGAAGCGCCCGCGCGAGGAAGTCGGCTTCCTCTTCGACCTCTTCGCCTCGCACCTCGAGAACAAGCTGGCCTCGCTGGTCACCCATGGCATCCGGCTCTCGATCTTCGGCCGACGCGATCGCCTGCCGACCAAGCTGGTGATCGCGATCGAGGAGGCCGAGCGCCGCACCGCCCATGGAACACGGATGCATCTCCACGTGGCGATCGACTATTCCAGCCGCGCCGCACTGGAGGACGCCCTGCCACGGGCTGACCATGCCACGCGCACTGCCCTGTTGCCGTCGGTCGACCTGCTGGTGCGTACCGGCGGGGAGCGGCGTCTCTCCGACTTCCTGCTGTGGGAAAGCGCCTACGCCGAGCTCGCCTTCCTCGACGTCTGCTTCCCCGACTTGAGCACCGACGACCTCGACGCGGCCTTCGCCGACTTCGCCCGACGCGATCGACGCTTCGGTGCCGTTCCGTCCATTGCCTCCCCCCTGGAGCCCGTCACATGACCGTCGTGCAGATTACCCAGTACGCCGAAGAACCGGAGGCGCTCGAGGCGCTGTATCGCCGTGACCCGGCGCTCTTCAACCGTTCGTTCGCCGAGGCCTTCCGGGCGGCGCCGCAGTCGCCAGTGCTCCGTGCCTGGCAGGCCCGGCTCAACTATCGGGAGCAGTCGGATCAGGCGGCGACGCGGCGCGGCGTGATGATGGTCATCCTGCTGGCGCTGATCTCCGGCGCGGCGGTCCGCCTGCCGGCGCTGGCCCTCACGGTGGATTGGTACTATCCCCGCTTCGCGCCGATGATCGTCATCCTCGGACTCTGCACCTACTTCTGGATCGCCAACCCCGACCGCCGACGAATCATCCTCGGTCTCGGCGTCGCCCTCAACACCGGCATCTACGTCTCGCTGCTGCCCGGCTTCAAGGATTCGGTGGTGATGGCGCTGATTCACCTCCCGATCCTCTTCTGGGGCGTCCTCGGCCTGGCGTTCACCGGGTCAGCGTGGCGTGACACCGATGCCCGCATCCGCTTCATCCGCTACAACGGCGAGATGGTGATCCTCGTCGCCCTGGTCGGCCTCGGCGGCATGGTTTTCAGCGGACTGACCGTGGCGCTGTTCGAGATGGTGATGAAGGACAGCGCCGAGCAGTACTTCGAGAACATCGGCATCTTCGGCGTCGCCGCGGTCCCCGTGGTGGCGACCTACCTCTATGACGTCGTCTTCCGTCGGCGCACCGGGATTCCGGCCGTGCTCGCGCGCGTCTTCGCCCCGCTCTTCCTGGCCATGTCGACGATCTACCTCGGCGTCGCCTTCCTCGGCGGGCAGAACCCGTTCCTCGACCGCAGCTTCCTGATCACCTGCAATGGCCTGCTGCTGGTGGTCCTGGCGATCACCGTCTTCTCGATCGTCGAACGCGACGCCGATTCGCCCACCGGGATCGTGGACACGATCAACGTGGCGCTCGCCGGCGTCACGCTGGTGATCAATGCCATTGCCCTGTCGGCGATCGTCTTCCGGCTGGCCTCCTACGGCTTCACGCCGAATCGTGTCGCGGTGCTCGGCGTCAACCTCGTGATCATGGTCCACCTCGCCCGTATCTGCTGGTCCTACCTTGGCGTGGTGCGCGGGCGTGCCAGCTTCGCGACGATGCGGCCCGTCGTGGCTGGCTACCTCCCGGTCTATGCCGTGTGGGCCGCGCTGGTGACGTTCCTGCTCCCGGTGGTGTTCCGCTTCGCCTAGTGCTGGCTGACTGGCCCGCCCTGAGGAGGGGCGGCATATTCCGCTCGGTCGATTCCCCACACGCCCGAGCCACCCGATGAGCGATTCCCTCTCGCGCCGAGCTGCCCTCAAGGCACTCGGCGCGGCCGCAACCGCCGGCCTGATTCCCACCACGCCGACTCTCGCCACACCGGTCACGGGTCGGCCCGCCCCGTTGCCGACCGAACCGATCGGCTCCCCACAGGCGACCGGCGAGATCGTGCCGCTGACGAGCACCAGCGAGGTCTTCACGCCGGCGCGTGGCGACTCCTTCATGCGCTTCTCGTTCGACTTTCCGGAACCCTCGGTAGTCTTCGGGCCGCACCGCTTCGGCTTCGTCCTCTTCACCAACGAGAACACCTACTCGCTCGACATGGCGCGGATGCGGGCCGAGGGGAACGACGACGCCATGCGGCTGACATGCGACTCGTTCGTCTGGGCCGGTGGGCAGGAGAAGGTGCCGGGGAAGTTCGAGGCGACCTTCAGACGCGGCGGCCAGACGATCGAGTGGGACATCGTCGTGACCATGCCGCACCCGGTGAAGACCGTCACCACGGTGATCCGAGACATTCCGAAGGGGCCGGTCTCCTTTGGCGGCGGGGGCTTCGTCAATCCGCGCGAGGGCGACTTGTTGGGTGGCTACACCTTCGGCGCAGGGGACCTGCACGGCGCCTTCTCGCCGATCGGGATGACGACGCCGATTGCGGTATTGCAGGCGGCGGATGCCGACTTCCTCGCCTTCTCGACCCTCGACGATCGCGTCCGCCCGAAGCGATTCCTCTTTCAGCAGGGTGAGAAGGGCTTCCGGGTCGAGGCGATCTACGAGCATGACGCCTGGCGGAACGACACCACCCTCAAGGTGCCAACCTGGCGATTGCTGCGCGCCACGACCTTCGAGGGGGCGATGACGCCTCACATGGCGCACATTGAGCGCGCGTACGCGCTGCCGACCTACGAGACCCGCCCCGACGCCCCGGCGTGGATGCGCAACGTGGCCCTCGTCACGACGTTCCACGGGCAGCACTATACCGGCTACGTCTTCAACGACTACGCCAAGCAGCTCGAGATCCTCCGCTGGATGGCGACGCAGATCGCCCCCGAACGGGTACTCGTCTTCCTCGCATCATGGGATGGCCGCTACTACTGGGACTACCCCAACTACACGGTGCCCGAGCGGATGGGCGGCGAGGCAGGCTTCCGGCGGCTGATCAGCGAAGGCCAGAAGATGGGCTTCAAGATGATGCCGATGTTCGGCGCCAACTCGGCCAACCGGCAGCAGCCTTCCTGGGAGAAGATCAAGGGCGGCGCGACCTACAAGCTCGACGGCGACCTCTACAACCTGAACTGGGTCGATTGGAACAACGATCGCCATCAGGACGGCTGGCTCACTTACATGAACCTGGGCCACGACGCCTGGCGGAACCACATCACGGGGCGGATCGCCGAGACGATCGAGCGCTTCGGCGTCGATGCCTACTTCCTCGACATCGTTGGCGGGCACGTCAACGCGACCACAGGCGACATGCACGAGGGGACCAAGCGGATGATCAGCGACCTGCGGACGCAGTTTCCCAAGGTCGCCTGCGTCGGGGAGATGCCGTACGACGCACTCTACGGCTTCATTCCGATGTTCCACGCGGGTGGTGGTGGGCGGTGGCGGAAGTACGCCCGCTTCTTCTCGCACCTGAGCGCCCCCGCCCCGGGACGCGGCAGCAGCGGCGTCCACGAGGCGGGATTCCAGCGCTTCAACACCGAAACCCTCGGGCTCTCGCCCAACACCATCCCGACGCTGCAGGTGGTCGACGACACCTTTACCGTGCACCGCGAGACGATGGCCGCGGTCATCGCTCGCGCCAAGCAGCGCGCCGGCCTCGGCTAGCGCGCGCCTGCGCGCACCATCCGGACGCCGAAGATCGGCACGATGCGCCCAGGCGGAGTGGCCTGGAAGCGCACGGTGACCTTCGTCTTGCCGCGCACGAGTGTAGCCGGCACGGGATATGTGGCGTCCCAGTAGCCCACCGCGTCCGGCTTCGCCTCGAAGGTCCCCACCACCGTGCCATCGACCAGAACCTCGAAGTTCCCGGCAGCCGGCATCAGGCCCATCTCATTCAGGTAGGTCACGACGACCGCCATCGGCGCCTCGGCATCCACCGCGAGCTGGTAGGAGAACCACCCCCCTCCCGCGCGATTGGGCTTGCCGTCGGCAGTACCGGCAGGCCGGTTCGCGGGCTCGCTGACGTATCCCGCCGCGGTCTCCTCTGCGACCACACCCGGGTGCACCACACTGACGGTGGCGGCCTCCAACCGACGGACGCGTTCCCGCTCGGCCGCAATGGCACCAACCCGCGCATCGAACTCCGCCGTCGTGATCACGTCGAAGTAGTTGCTATACCGTCGGCGATGCGTCCGATAGAATGGCTTCAGTGGGAGGTCGGTCGGCGGCGCCGGTTCGGCCGGCACCCTGGCGACCTGCTTCGCCGTGAAGTCACCTGGCGCGCCGGCGGGCAGCAGCCACTCGGTGAGCGGCTTGTCATCCGTCACCAACGCCGGGATCCTCGCCACGCTCGCGCCTTCACCACCGCGGCTCGGCCCATGGTCACCCGCGAGCACGAGCGGGCCCCACATGACGGCCGTGACACGCTTGTTGTCGGCTGTTGGCTCAAAACGCAGAGTCTTCGGCAGGCTCATCTCGATGGTGTCACCGGCCTTCCACTGCCGCGTGATGCTCACATACTGACTGGGCGGCAGACCCGACTCGTCGATCCCGATCCGCCACCCGCCGGCGGCACCTGCCCGGAAGCTCGCGATCGGCGGCTGGGGCAGCTGGCTGCCGTTCACGCTGACGGCGTAGCCATCGCCCGCCCACGCAGGGCGACGGAGGTGGATGGTCACCGGCTTCAGCGATCCGGCGACGACCTTGATCCGTGCCGTGTCGCCGTCCGGGAAGCTCGTCTCCTGAACCAACTTCATCCCGGAGGCAAAGTCGGCCGAGCTGGGGACGAAGAGATTCACCCAGGCCTGGTCGACGTGCTCATAGTAGATGCCATCCCCATGCAAGGCGTGGCTCTCCATCCCGCTCCCGACGCAGCAGGTGAAGTCGCGCTGCATGTCCTGGTATTCCTGCGTGACGCCACGCCCGGCCGGTACCATGTAGGAGGTCGTACCGTCGGCCGGATCGATCGACGCCAGGATGTGATTGAAGAGCACGCGCTCGTGGAAGTCGCCGTACTCGACATCCGGCCGGAACGAGAAGAGCCGGATCGAGAGCTTGCGCATGTTGTAGGCGTTGCAGGTCTCGCAGGTGCGGCCGTCGAGGCGATTGCTCAGCTGGTCCGGCATCCCGAAGTACTCGGCCAGGCCGTGCCCGCCGGTCGCGTAGGTGTGGTGCTGCACCACGCGGTCCCAGAAGAAGGAGGCGGCGACGATGTCGGCAGGGTCGCCGGTGTAGCCATAGCGCGCGGCCGATCCGATCAGCTTGGGGATCTGACAGTTGCCGTGCTTCCCGGCGAGGTTGTCCTGGTGCCGCTTGAGCGCTTCGGTGAACGCCAGGTGCTCAAAGCGATGCGACAAGTCGAGCCAGCGCTTGTTACCGGTGTCGGCGTAGAGGTCGGCAAAGACCTCGTTCATGCCACCGTACTCGGTCAGGAGCATCTTCTGCACCTGCGCCTCCGACAGCGGCGCCAGCACCGACTCCGCCCACGCGGCGTACTTGATCTCGAGCGCCAGTGCCGTGGCGTTGCCGGTATGGCGGTACGCATCGCGGAGTCCGGCGAAGGTCTTGTGCAGCGTATACCAGGGGGACCAGAGGCCGTTCAGGTCGAAGCCACCGGAGCGGATGTTCCCCTTCGAGACCGCACCGAACGCCTCGCGCAGCCCTTCGAGGGCGCCGAGGTAGCCGTCACCGTTCTTGAGCTGGACCTCCTGCATCTCCTTCACGAGATAGTCTGCGCGCGCCTTGAATCGGACGTCGCCCGTGGCCCGGTACATCAGGCTCACCCCTGACAGGTGGTGGCCGGCGATGTGCCCCGTGAGGTTGCGACCCCCGCCGTCCCATCCTTCGTACGGCTCGGCCTTCTTGGGCAGTCCCGCACGCAGCCGATAGTGGGCCATCATCCGATCGGGATCGAGCGCGAGCAGGTAGCTCGCGGTGACATCCTGTGCGCGCTTCAGTGGCCCGCCAAGTACCCGCACCTTGTGCAGCGGCAGTGGACGCGCCTTCAGCATCCGCAGCTCGAAGGCGCGGATCGTCGGGTCGATCGTCGGGACCGCCTCCGGCGGCTCAGCGGCGATGTCACTGCCGGTGAGAGGCCCCAGCGTGAAGGCGGCGGCAGTGGCGGCAGACTGCTGCAGGAAGTTGCGGCGATTGGTCGGCATCAGGGACGCCCCTTGGCTGGAACCGTCAGCGCACGCTCGCCGATGCCGGGCTGCTTCATCAGCGCTTCGATGTCGGCGATCTCGATCGGCACGAAGGCGGACAGCACCTCGTAGCCCGTCTCGGTGATCAGGATCATATCCTCAAGCCGGACGGAGAGTTCACCGGCGCCGTCGATGGTCATCTGCGGTTCGATCGTGAAGATGTAGCCTGGCTCCAGGGTCCGGGTGATGTTCGGCACGTCGTGCACTTCCATGCCGACGGTGTGGCCGAGTGAGCCGCCCCGGCCTGTGCTGCCGGCAGGGGCGGGCTTGTAGCGGTCCATCATCGCCTGCGCGGCCGCCTTGATCCGCGGATCGGTGAAGCGATACCCCGCCATGATCGACTGCATCTTGACGTACGCGCTGTCCATGACGGCGCGCGCGGTCACGTGCGGGCGGATGGAGGTCAACACCGCCTGATAGAGACGGAGGTAGATGGTGTAGTACTCGCGCTGCCTGGGCGTGAACTTGCCGTTGACCGGCCAGACGCGCGTCACGTCGGCGGTGTAGTTGCCGAGGTCGGGGGCCCAGTCGAACTGCAGCAGCTCACCGTCGACCAGCGTGCCCCGGTTCTTGTGATAGTGGGTGTACTGCATCCGCGGCCCGCCGGCGATCAACGGGAAGTACGACGTGCCATACGCCCCGCCCCGCTTGTAGACATACTCGGCCGGCGCCTCGAGCTCGTGCTCGAGCATCCCCGGTTTGGTGTCCCGCATCGCTTCCATGATCCCGAGTCCGGCGAGACGGCTCGCCTCGCGGATCAGCGCGATCTCTCGCGGCGTCTTGAAGGCCCGCAGCGAGTCGAGGATCGGATCGAGGTCCTTGATCTGCGCCGCCGGCACCGTGCGCTTCACTGCCGCCACGAACAGCTCCTCCCGCGAGACGCGCCCGTCCCAGGGATCGGCCTTGGAGCGACGGAAATAGCCGGCGACGTCACTAGCCGATTCGCTGCTCTGCGTCTCCGGTCGGAAGGGGGTGTAGATGACGCGACCGTCCAGCGCGGCGAGCATGACCGCAAAGGAGTCGCGAGGCATGACGGCGTCGACGCCGGTCACCCGCCGAGCGGAGTCGGTCGCCGTCAGATAGGGCCCGTACTGGCGGACTCTGGGCGTGGCGGCATTCAGGAAGAGTGTCGTACGCTTGGTGCGGCCATCGATGATCAGCATCGCGCGTGGCTCGATGACGCCACTCAGGTAGAAGAACTGGTTCCCCTGCCGCAGCGTCCATTCGCCGCGGGCCTCGGTGGCGCCCTGGATCACTGCCACCCCCTCGCCGATGTGCTCCGTCACCTTGGCGCGGTGGGCGGCGAACTCCTCCGGCGGGAAGACGTCGGTGAAGCCGCCTTGCGCGGCCATTGGCGCCGCCGAGAGGACGAGCGCCACTGCGGCGATGCTGGTGCGACGTGCCATGCGGTCCGTTCCTTGTGGTGGTTACTTCCGGGTGAATGCAGGGGGCGTCATCAGGAGCCGGGTCCGCGGGTCGAGAACCACATCCCGTGGCGCCCGCGCGCTCGGGATCTCGATCCGCGTGCTCGCGCCCGCGAACGGCATCGTCGACACTGTCGTGGCCGCTCCGATGCTGTCAGGCACGATGCCCACATCCAGCGAGAGGCGGTACGGCGCACCGGCCTGCGTCTGCCGAAGCTCGATGACGACCACCTTCCGGGCGTCATCCCAGCTCCATGTCCCCGTGATCGCGGGCGAGATGGTACGATGCAACCACTGCTCGAAGAACCAGCCAAGCGACTGGCCCGACACCTCTTCCATGACCCGCTGCAGGTCATCCGACGAGGCATTGGCATCACGGTAGCGCTTGGAATATTCGCGGATCCCGGTGCGGAAGACCCCATCGCCAAGCTGGACGCGGAGCATGTGGAGGACCCAGGCACCCTTCTGGTAGACCAGGTTCGGGATCACCCCGCGCAGGTCCGCCGGGTTGGCATGGACCACCGGATGGTTGACCCGCGTCTCGGCGGCCAGTGCCGTGGTCCGCGCCCGCTGGAGACCCGCGACGAAGGCGTCGCGCCCGTCATAGTGCTCGGTGAAGAGCAGCGTGAAGTAGGTGGCGAAGCCTTCGCTGAGCCAGGCATCGTCCCAGTCACTTTCGGTCACGGCATCGCCGAACCACTGATGTGCAATCTCATGCGCCACGAGCGACGTCTGCGGCGTGGTGCGGACGGTGTTCTCGCCGTAGAAGATCGCGCTGGCGTGCTCGGTCCCGCCGCCGCCGAAGGCTGCCGCCACGTTGGCCAGCTTCTCGTACGGGTAAGGCCCGATGTAGTCGCTGAAGAACTCCATCGCCTGGCGGGCCGGTGCCTCGTAGGTCAGGATGCCGTTCTCGAGCTCCTGATAGGCCACCCAGGTCTGCAGCGCCACGCCCCGGACGGTGCCGGCGTGATGCACCGCAAACTGGGCGACGCCGATGGCATTCAACCATGACGAGATGGGCACCGACTGCGCCCAGTGCGTCCGCTTGGTGCCGTCCCCCCGGGAGATCTCGGACTGGAGCAGTCCGTTGGCGACGACCGCATACTTGGTCGGCGCCGTGACGATGAACTCGCTCGTCGCCTTGTCCGAGGGGTGGTCGATCATCGGCAGCCACTGCCGTGCCTGGTCGGGCCAGTTCCACGAGAAGAAGCAGCGCTCCTTGAACTTGTTGAGTCCCACCATCAGGCCGCCGGCCGGAATCCCGTGGTACCGCACCCGGAAGCGACGCAGCTCACCCGCCGCCGGCGCACGGCCCAGCGTCATGGTGAGGCGGTTCTCACGATGCGTGAATGGCACTGCCACGCCGTCGCTGGTCACCTCGGCGACTGCCATCCCCTTCCCGTTCGCGATGCTCGCGAGGTCGAGGAAGTAGCTGGTCAGTCCGCCCTTGGTGAAACGCACCGTGACCGTGGCGTCGCCGACGAGGTCGTCGGTCGAGTCGTTGAGCGCGAGTTCGAAGCGATAGTGCTGCACGTCGATCCCCGGCTGACGCGGGTAGGCGTCGCGCATGGTCGGCGGCGTACCGACAAGGCCAGCGGATAGTCCGACAAGGGCCAACAGATGCATCGCGAGCTTCTCCGGGTGCCGTGCGTGTGAGATGAAGCGGGTCGTACCCTAGCCGGGCACCTTCGGTGCAACGAACCGCTTCGATGCCTGCTCGTAGCTGTGCGCGAGCGCGAGGAGGCGTGCATCGCTCCCCGGCAGTCCGACGAACGAGAGGTTGCCTCCCGGCATGCCGTCGCTGCCGAGGCCGCTCGGCACCGAGACTTCGGGGAGGCCGAGCCAGTTGCCGTAGCCGAGCGTGGTGCGGATGTCGGGCCAGTTGTCGACGGCGCGGGGCGCCGGGAACGGCATCGTGGGGTAGACCATCGCCTCGATCCGCTGCTGCCGGAACGACTCGGCCAGTTGCGCCGTCACCTCAGCGCGCGACCGGGCAAACGACACCCCCGCCGGGTCGCTCTCGTACGGTTGCACCATCAGCTTCGCCATCGCCTCCCATTCCTTCGGGAGCACGTCATAGAACTTCTGGAAGGCCGCCAGGCCCCTCTGCACGTCCCGCTCCGCGTGGGCACTTCCCTGCCGCTGGAAATAGCGGAGGAGGGCGTTGGCGGTGGCGGCGGGGGAGTTTGGGTCCGGGCGGACGTCCTTGCGGGAGGTGGCACTCGCCGCGAACAGTTGCCGAACCGTGGCGCGGGTGACCACCGGGGCGAACGGCTCGACGATGGCACCAGCGCTCTTGAGATCAGCGATGGACCGATCGAAGAGTGCCACGGATTCGGGAGACATCTGGTCGCGCGGGACGTGGAACTCCACCAAGCCGAGGCGGGCCCCCCGCAGCGCGTGATCGTCAAGTGACGTGAGGGAGCCGCGGCGCCATGGCGAGGTGAGGGCGAGGCCGTCTGAGGCGTCGGGGCCGGCGATCGCGTCGAGCATCAGCGCGGCATCTGCGACGAAGCGAGAGAGCGGGCCGTGGGTGTCGAGGTAGGGCCAGGTCGGAATCACGCCACTGCGTGGGACGAGGCCGAAGGTCGGTTTCACCCCGACGACGCCGGTGAACTGTGCCGGGATGCGATTGGAGCCCCCGTCGTCGGTGCCCAAGGCGGCGAAGGCGATGCCGCAGGCGACGGAGACGGCGGAGCCGGCGCTGGAGCCTCCGGGGGTCTTGATATCGGCCGAGTCGTACGGATTGATCACCTGGCCAGAGAGCGAGGCGGTGCCGTTGCCGCGGTAGGCGAAATCGTCGGCGGCCGTCTTGCCGAGGAGGACCGCGCCGGCGGCGCGGAGCCGGGCGACCTCCAACGAGTCGTGGCGTACCGGCTCAGGAAAGAGCTCCGCCCAGGCGGCACTCGAGGCAGTGGTCGGGAGGCCGGCCATGTCATAGATCGACTTCGCGAAGAGCGGGACGCCGTCGAGCGGACCACGCAGGGCGCCGCGTCGGGCGCGTTGGTCGGAGGCTGCGGCCTCGGCGAGGGCGCGGTCACTGAGCAGGTCGGTCGAATGGAGCCGGCGATTCCAGGCGTAGCTATGGTCGATCGCCTGGCGGGTCACCGTGAGCGCGGTCCATTCCCCACGGGCGCGGCCGGTCTGGAACTGGAGGATGGTCCCGGCGAGCGGATCGGGGGGCAGCACGGGCCAGCGGAGGAGCGGCGCGGCGAAGAGGGCGCCGAGGGTCTCGAGGGCTTCGCGGCGTGTCAGGGGCATGGGGAAGTTTACAGCGATTTCGGGGGCGAGGGGGGTGGCGGGTTGCAGTCGGGGGAATCGGGGTAGCTTCAATCAGGCGGGCGAATCGACGGTCACATCCGGGAGGCGACATGTCGTTTGGCGACGAGGGCACCTTGGCGGCGGTCAAGCGGGATATCCGCAACTTCATGACGGCGCAGGAGGCGTATCGCCAGAAATGGGGCGACTACGCGACGGATGCGGCGACGCTCGATCGGTTGGGACTGCTGACGCTGACGCCAGGCCACATCGTGAAATGTACCGGGACTCCCACCGGGTATTCGGTCACGGTGAGCAACGACGCCATTCTCGATGGGCCGCGGCGCTGCTCCGTGTACATCGGCGATGCCGCGCGGGCGGCGGGCAAGCAGGAGGGACGGTTGGAGAGTCACGAATGATCCGCCTGCTCCGGGGGCGGTGGGCACTCCTTGCATGGCTCAGCGTCGTGGCCTGCACATCGGGCGAGCAGCCGCCGGCGGTGATCGACACGCTCCCGTCGGGGCAGATCACGGTCACCAACCACGCCCCTTCAGGGTGGGCGGACACCAACGGCTGGAAGATCGTCAAGGTCTCGGAGCGAACGTTCAAGTTCGGTGAGCTCGGCGCGATGGAGCGGCCCAACTCCCCGGCGCTGTTCGCCGACGGCGGAGTGGTCGTCGTCAATCAACGCCCCGTCTTCATATCACGATTCTCCCCGACGCTTGAGCCCCTTGGACAGTTCTCGCGCGAGGGCGAGGGGCCTGGCGAGTTCCGCGGTCCCGAACTGTTCGTGGCCCGCGACTCCATCTACGTCGTCGACAACCAGCGTTCGGTCCTCGCCGCATTCGACAGAAACGGGATACTGGGCCGGGAGACGTTGCTCCCCTGTTGCGTCAACGACATGCCCGTCGTCGACACCGCGGGCCGATTCGCGATCGGCGGGCCCTTCACCAACCCCCGGACGGCCATTCGGTGGTGGTCGCTGGATGGCAGCCGCTTTGTCGATTCCGTCACGCTGCCGCCGGGCCCGGAGCCAATTGTCATCGCGCCGTGCAGCTTCCAACTCCCGTATCAGGCCGAACGGATGGCAGCGGCCGGTCCGAATGGCCTAACCTGGTGGGGCGTGAGCGACGCCGACCGGTTCGTGTTGACGCGACGTGGGTCAGACACGATTCTGGTCACCACCAGCGATCGGCCGAGGGTGCCAGTGACCGACGCGAATCTGGCGTACATCTTCGATGACACCACCTTCTTCGCGAAGCAGTGCGGCGCCGCGCTGACCACGCGACGCGGGGATGTCCCCAAGCTGCGGCCCGCGTTCAGCGACCTGCACGTGGATTCGCAGGGCACGCTGTGGGTGCAGCGCCCGAAATCGACCTTCGATGTGTACGCGCCGGATGGGCGCTGGCTGGGAGTGGTCGCGAATCCGATCTCCGGGAACGAGAACTGGTATTGGCGCGGCGACCGCATCGCCTCCGTCGAGACGCGTGACGATGGTGCGTTCGTGCTCAGGGTGTATCGGGTGGAGCGGCGCTGAGCCCCGCCCCCCGGTCACCACGCCACACCGGGAGGGTGGAGCTCATTCGCCGTGGCGGCTTCGCAGCTCGCCCATCACCGTTCATATGGCTAGCGGAGGGAATCCCCACTCGTCGCCGGCCCTTCTGGGCCCCCCCCCCCCCCCCCCCCCCCCCCCCCCCCCCCCCCCCCCCCCCCCCCCCCCCCCCCCCCCCCCCCCCCCCCCCCCCCCCCCCCCCCCCCCCCCCCCCCCCCCCCCCCCCCCCCCCCCCCCCCCCCCCCCCCCCCCCCCCCTCCCGCATCGTGGCCCGCCCTGGCCGCCGTGACCGCACTGACCGCCGCGCTCCTCGCCGGCTGCTCGTCGACCGTGCCGGCACCGACACCCGCCCCTGCCCCAGCCCCTGCCGCTTCGGCGTCGAGCCGCACTGCCACGGCCACCACCGAGCGGCTGCCAGCGTGCAGTGGCCCAGTCGTAGATGGCAGGGTCTTCACCTCTGATGAGATCGATCTTCCGCCAGCCTATCGCGATGGACCGGCGGTCCAATACCCGGCCGCCCTTCGGCAAGCGGGCGTCAAGGGCAGAGTCACGCTCGCCTACATCATCAACGGCGATGGCTCTGTGGACAGCACCAGCGTGACCGTGATCTCCTCGACCAACCCGGCGTTCGAGGAGCCCTCACGGAGGGTGGCGGCGGCGACCCGCTTCTGGCCCGGCTGCCTCAGAGGGCAGCCGGTGCGCACCCGCGTCACGCAGGGGATCATGTTCGACGTCAGGCGCGACGGAGGCGGCGCGCCGTGAAGATCGCGCTCGCGGGCCTCCTTCTCCTCGCGGGCTGCGGCACGACCTCCATCGATGCCACTGGTGCCCTCGTCGGAAGCTGGGGTGGCCCCAATCGCAAGGTGACCGCCTCGACCTCCGAGGTGTTCGTTTCCCTCCCGTGTATGCGCATCAGACTCGAGGGCCCGATTCAGGTGGCATCGGATGGATCGTTCGCGGCGATCGGGACCGTAGACGCAACCTCCTGGCTAGGTGGTGTCGGCACGCCGGCACGCGCTTCGGGGGTGGTCGTCGGTAACCGGTTGATTCTCGGCATCGAATGGCAGAACGCCCAAGGGCAATGGCCATCGGCCCCGAGCGTCTCCACTCTCATCCGCGGACAGGAGGTCACATGGCCGGACGGCCGTACCTGCCTCGCCTGATGGTGAGGGCCATCCTCCTCGCGCTTGTTCCGCTACCAACCGCGGCGCAAGGTGTCGCCACCTTCGATGCGCTGGTGCGGCAAGTGGTGCTCACGCGGACAGGTGGCTACGGCCACCCCACCGGCATCAGTTATCAGGCCGCCGACTCCACGACAATGCGCCTGCTCGGCAGCAACGATTCGCTACGCGTCACACCGCCAAAGTCATCATCCCCCATCGATTGCCCCAGCGTCACCAGCGCCCCGGGGCGGTGGACCGGCGGGTACCTGATTACGGTCTCTGACACGAGCACGCCAGAGGACGGCGTCCGACGCCTCACGGTCGAACTGTCGTGCACCAGTCACGTGGTTATCCGGAATGAAATGCCGACCAGGTTTTGGGAGCTCGGTGTCTGGGACGTCATCCACGATGCGACCGGGTGGCGCGTCTTGCGGCAGATCACGCGGCGGATGACGTGAGCGACGGGAACGAGGCCGCCAAGGTCCAGCGCATCGCCGCCTTCTCCGACGGCAACCAGGGTGGCAATCCCGCCGGCGTCTGGATCGGCGACGCCTTCCCCTCTGACGCCGAGATGCAACGCACGGCGCATGAGGTCGGCTTCTCGGAGACGTCGTTCGCGGTCCCGACGGCAACCGGCTTCCGCGTCCGGTACTTTGCCCCGGCCTCCGAGGTCCCCTTCTGCGGCCACGCGACGATTGCGCTCGGGGCAGCGCTCGCGCTCGCGCACGGCGACGGCACCTTCGCACTCGAGTTGAACGACGCCAGGATCACGGTCGAAGGGCGGCGCGACGGGACCGTGGTAATGGCGGCGCTGCAGTCGCCGCCGACTCGCAGTGCTCCGGTCTCGCCACTGCTGACGTCGGAAGTGCTCGGGATGTTCGGGTACACGGCGCAGGACCTTGACTCGCGCATCCCTCCGGCGATTGCGCACGGGGGCGCGGACCATCTCGTGGTCATCTTGAAGTCGCGAGCGCTCCTCGCCGCGATGCGGTACGACCAGGAGGCCGGTCGAGCGCTGATGCAACGCGAGGGGCTCGTCACCATCCTTTTCGGCTGGGCCGAGTCGGCGCAGCGCTTCCATACGCGGAATCCCTTTGCGTCGGGCGGCGTCTACGAAGACCCGGCCACCGGCGCCGCGACGGCGGCGTTCGCCGGCTACTTGCGCGACATCGGCTGGCCGCACGGCGGCGTGATCGACATCGTGCAGGGCGAGGATATGGGGATGCGGTCGCTTCTCCGGGCGGAGATCCCGGATGTCCCGGGCAGTTCGATTCGCGTTTCGGGAACGGCGCGGGTGATGGAGAGGTAGGACATCCTCGTTAGCGAATCGTCATCCTTGCGCCACGCCCCCGCCATCTCCAAGCCTGACATTGAGTGCACTACCCCCTTCGCCTCGGAGTGCCCTCATGCGCCTCGTTCAACTCCTTCCGCTCCTCGGGCTCCTGTCAGGCTGTCGCTCGGCCGAACCGCCACCACAACAACCGGCGGAGCGCATCGCGGCGGCCACGCAGCTCACCGAGATGCCACAGCTGGAGCGTCGAGCTTTCACGCTCGCAGAAGCGGATCTTGCTGACGACGAGTATGGCCCGCTCGCAATCAGCGGAGAGGGAGTCGTCGTGTTCCGCGCGTCGGCGAGTGATGCGCCGATGTTCAGGATCGTCGATTCCACTGGCCGTCGACTGCATGCGTTCGGCCGACAGGGTGATGGACCGGGCGAGTTTCGTAGCCCGCTCTTCATGCAGCCGCGCGACACGAGCATCTGGATCTGGGACGCGCGCCGAATGGTTTCCCTGCTGTACTCGTTCCGAGGGGATCCCCTCGGTGAGTCACTGGCCCCCGTCGTTCGGTGGCCGGCAGCGTGGGCCGGAGACTCCGTGGATCTCTGGGTCCCCCCAGGACCCGGTACGCAGGCGGCCCCGGCGGTCCTGCGAACTGCCGTGCGCGGCGGCCCCGACCGGACCCTGATCCCCGCGACCGACTCGGGGCTCAGACACATCGTGGCGGCCTGGCTCGGCCAACGCCTTGACCTCCTGCCCTACGCGCTCGGCCCTGATCGCATCTACATCGGCGACTCCTACAACTTCCGGATCTACAGCTACGATGGTAGCGGCAAACCGCTGGCCGTCTTCGGCAGGCAGCTACCGCCTCACCACCGCGGCCCCCGCGAGGCCGCGGAGTATCGCGCGAGCCTCACGCGCGGGCTGCAGCCGTACGTCGGACCGGATGGCAAAGCCGTGCGGCAGCCTGGCATCAGCGCACGCCTCGACACCCTCGATCGCGAGGTTACGCCGCACTTCTTCCGCGCCCCGCTCCATGTCGACGACGTTGGGCGACTTTGGGTGATCGGGACGCTGAACGATTCAACGACGGTCGACGTCTTCGCCGATACCACCTTTCTCGGGCGCACCGTCCTCCCCTGCTATCTCAACCGCAGGGGAATGCCGGCCTCTGTCACTAGCAAGTGGTTGTTGCTGGAGTGCACCCTGCCTGAGTCGTCGGACCGGCCGACCGAGTTGCAACTCTATCGTGTCAAGGAGATCCAAAGGCCATGACCGGGACGCGATGCTCTCTTCGCACTGGCCTGAGCCTGATGGCACTCACCGCCTGCGGTGGCGGCACCCAACCCATCGTCCCGTTCGCAACCCGTGACAGCGCCGGCGTGGAGATTGTCGAGTCCGGTAGTGCTCTCTGGGACAGTACTCCAGGATGGACCGTCGACTCGACTCCCACACTGACGATCGGCAAGGCCGAAGGGGACGACCCTTACCTCCTGTCGCATGTCGTAGATGCCTTCCGTCGGGACGATGGATCGATCGTCGTCCTGGACGGCTCCAGCCACCAGCTCCGCGCATTCGATTCGACCGGCACATTTCTGGTCGCACGGGGCCGACGAGGCAACGGACCGGGCGAGTTTCGCTATATCGAATACGCGTCCCGCTGCGGCCGTGACGCGATCTGGGTGCAGAGTGGTCAGCGCATCTCCGTCTGGGGGACCGACCTCGCCTATCGACGGGAATTCACGTTCGCCGACAACATGATGTGGCCCCTGCTCTGCCTCGACGGGACAGGTCTGGTGGTCAAGGAGGACATCCGGCGGATCGGTGAAGACCCGAGCGACGTGATCTACGACACCTCGCTCCAACTTCGCGTCCTGGATTCGCTCGGTGGTGCGCGCCGAGATCTCCTCACGATGCGATTGCGCTCCTACATCAACATCAGCGCTCCGAAGGGTGGCATCGGCTTTCCCCACCCGTTCGGCAGCCAGACCCAGCTCGGACAGGATGGCGACCAGCTGGTCGTCGGCGAACCTCACGAACTCTCCTTCCGCCGCTACTCGGACGACGGCCGACTGCGTCGGATCGTGAGAGGGCCGCTCGAGTCGTTCGAGTTGACGTCGGCGATGCGAAACAGCTACACCTCCGCCACGCTCACCGACCGCGAGTCAATCGAGATCCGGACGGCCCTGGCCACGAAAGACTACCCGATGCCACAGCGCTTCCCCGCCTACACGGCCCTGGAGGTCGACCGCGACGGCAACACCTGGGTGCGACGCTTCGAGATCCCGGATATTCCAGCGCGTCGCTGGGGCGTCTTCCGGCAGGATGGCCGATTCCTCGGACACGTCACCCTCCCCGCTGGAGTCCAAGTACTGGAGATCGGTTCCGACTATCTCCTCGGCCTCGGCAAGGGTCCAATGGACGAAGAGCAGGCGCAGCTGTACCGTATCAGGAAGTAGCGACCTTCGTCCCATCACTCCATCGAGGCTGCCATGACCACCCGACACTCGCTGATGCTCGTCGCCGCCATCTCGCTCGTGCCCACGCTCGCCACCGCACAGTCGACCCGTGTCGGCGTCTCCGGTGGGCTCAACTTTGTGGGCGGCGGCGCGAGTCGGATCGGGGTCGACGTCGAGGGCACCACGGTCACTGGCGCAGACCGACAGGGGGAATACGTCTCCGCGTTCCTCGAGCGCCATGGCGATGCCGGTCCACTCGGCATGCGGCTCGAAGCGTTCTACAGCCGGCTCACGTCGGGACGGCAGACTTGGTCACCCAAGGGCCGCCCCGCCCTACGCGACGAGACCTTCGGCGCCGTGGCCACCCTCGTCTACTCGCTGCGCGCTGGAAGCGACCTGACGCCGTATACCCTCCTCGGCGCGGGCCTCTACGCGACCTCCCTCGGCACCAACCCCGACCCCTCCGCATCCACCGTGAGTCAAACGGCACGTGGTATGGGGTTGGGCATGCACGTGGGCGCAGGCCTCGAGTGGCAACTCCACCGCACGCACTCTTTGCGGAATGGCGCTTTCAGCAGGCACTGCACCAAACGCGCGGAGGAGCCTTCATGCCGTTCGTGCTCGGGGTGAAGTTCTAGGGCCCAGCAGAATCGTCGGCCCGAGCGGTCGCTGACACTTTCCGAGCCCCGGGGACGTCTTGTTCTGGAACGCCAGCAGCCCCCAATCAATTCGGCTTTGATCGAGCCCTCAGCGTGGGCGTCTCGGAGCCAAAAACGCGGAGCCTCCCATGGGTGACGACCTCTTTTTCGCGCTCCTTTTCGTGGCAATCTCCGTCACCATGAACCTCGTCCTCGCCATCGCCTGGTTCCGCTCCACCCGTCGTGCCAGTCGCTTCGAGAAGCGGCTCTTCGCGGCCCCGCCAACCTTTGACCGCCGGGTGGAGCATCTCGAGTCGGTCCTCGACTCCGTCGCCGGCCAGGTCGACCGCCTCGCCAACGGACAGGAGTTCCTCAGTCGCATCATGGGGGGAGCGGAGCACCCGCGGAGCGGAGCGCCCGCAGGTCGAGACCCCCCATTAACATCCACGACCCCGTGGCGGGAGGACGTCCTCCCGCCTTCATCGTGAGCGTAGGGACGACCCTACATCGTCGCTGGAGTCGTCGAGATGGCATGGATCGCCCTGTTTGTCGCTGGACTGCTGGAGATCGGTTGGGCTGTGGGCCTCAAGTACACCGAAGGCTTCACCAAGCTCTGGCCAACGGTCGGCACCGCCGCTGCGCTCGTGGCGAGCATGGGGTTGCTCGCCTTCGCGATGCGCACCCTGCCGCTCGGGACGTCGTACGCCGTCTGGACCGGTATCGGCACCGTCGGCACGGCGATCCTCGGCATTGTCCTCTTCCGCGAGCCAGCCACGGCGATTCGCATCACCTGCATCGCCATGATCGTCGCCGGCATCGTCGGACTCAAGCTGGCATCGGCGCCAACACCGAACAGTTGACCCCTCGTTTCCGACTTCGCCAGGAAGACGCCATGCACGCCAATACCATCACCCCGATCCTCAACGTCTCCATCATCCAGGAGAGCTTCGCGTGGTTTGCAAGGCTCGGTTGGACGAAGGGGTGGGAGTCGTGACGGCGCGCGCACCACTCCGGGTCACCCGATATCCGACGGCGCAGGACTTCCTGAGTGACGTCGGTCCATTCCTCATGGCCGATGAGGCCGAGAATGCGTTGATGATCGGCGTGGCAGAAGCACTAGTCGGCCAGGATTCCCCGGTCTACTTCGCGGCGGTGCATCTGGACGGCGCACCGGTGCTGGCCGCTTTCAGCAATCATCCCGAGAAGCTCGGCCTCACGCAGACGGGCGAGACGTTGGCCGTGACGGCGCTCGTCGACGACGTGCTCGCGGCGTGCCCTCACATCACACGCATTGGCGGCCCCGAACCAACCGTGGCGCATTTCGTGGCAACGTTCGTTGCGCACACGGGACGTCGCGTCACCGACCGGATGGGGACACGCATCCATCGGCTCGATGAATTGCGGCCACCGGCACGCATCCCGCCCGGGAGGCTGCGCGTGGCGGTCGAGGCCGACTTGCCGACGCTCGTGCCGTGGGTCGAGGACTTCCTGGTGCACATTGGCGACCAGGGTGAGGCGCGACAGATCGCCGAGGTGCGGGTGCGTGGCGGGCAGGTCTTCGTGTGGGAGGATGAGGCGCCGGTCTCGATGGCCGCCTGGACGGGCAAGACACCGAACGGCGTACGTGTGAACCTCGTCTACACGCCCCCGGCCTTGCGCGGTCGGGGCCTGGCCTCGGCCACGGTGGCCGCATTGACCCAGTCTCTGCTGGACCAGGGAAACCACTTCTGCTGCCTGTACACCGACGTCACCAACCCGATCTCGAACGCGATCTACGCGAAGCTCGGGTATCAGCCGGTGTCTGAGGCAGCGTTGTACACGATCTTCCGCCCGGGGGGGGGTGCCATCGTGAGCGACCGCCTTTCCTCGGCGCGGGCGCCCTTCATGGGGCATGCGGTCAACCGCTACGCTCGGCGTGATCATCGTTCGCGCTGCCGGCCCGCGGACACCACGCCCCCGATTGCGGTGCCGCCCTACTGTCGCCCGCCCAGACCGCGCTGACCAGTAGGACTCTCGGCCCCGTCGACAGCCGCTGCGCCTTGCGGGCTCGCGCGACAAGCCGATTTGAACCGCCCCCTGATTGTCGTCGGCGGGCTCGGCAAACTCGGCTTCTTCGGCCTGACCCGGCGGGCGGGTGGGGGCCCCACCGCCTACAGCGGCCCCGCGGTGCGACCTTCCTCCTCGGCCGCTGGCGCCTCGCTGAACGCCACCCCCGACCTCATCCTCGCCGGCATCTTCCTCCTGTGGGCGCGCGCACCTCGTCCATGAGCGCGATACTCGCCCCGGTTCTCGCCGCCATTCTGCTTATCCTGGCGCTGATCCACCTGTACTGGATGGTGCGCGGCGTCGGGGCCAGTGCGGCCGTGCCGAGCCACCCCGACGGGACGCCGGTTTTTCGACCAGGACGCGTCGCCTCCTTCATCGTCGCCGCGGCGCTCCTTCTGGCCGCGACGATCGTGCTGGGCCAGGCACAGCTGCTCCGGCTCGACCTGCCACCCGGGTTGCTTCGACTCGGCACCTGGGGGTTGGCCGCAGCCTTCGCGGCGCGCGCTGTCGGTGACTTCCGCTTTGTCGGGCTCTTCAAGCGGGTCCAAGGAACGCGGTTCGCCCGCTGGGACAGCCTCCTCTTCACCCCGTTGTGCCTGGTAATTGCCCTTTCGGCCGCGATTGTGGCCACGAGCGCGGAGTAGTCCTCCCCTCCGCGGGTGGTGCTGGATCACTATGCGCCACCAGTGAAGCATTCGGCCCGCCAGGCCAAGCGCAACCTTCCGCCCCCTCCGAGCATCAACTTTTCCGGTGCGCACCCCGTACGGGTGGCGACACCTCTCTCGCGCGGCAGTTGCCCGTGAGTTGATTCCCCTGCCTGGAGCCATCTGATGATTCGTGCCCGAACCCTGCTCGCCCTGCTTGTGGGCCTGCCCTTGGCGGTGAGCGGCCAGTCCGGCGCAGTGCGCTATGACCAGTCGACCCGTATCGACATCAAGCTCCCCCCCGAATTGGCCCGGAACCCCGAGGTCATGGCCAACATGGGGAACATCCCCAAGTCCTCGACTCGGCCGATGCAGCTGCGCTTCACCCCGCAGGCCGCCCTCTTCGGGCCGGCGCCGGTGAGCGCCGCTCCGGGCGCTCCGGGCGCCGCCGGGATGGCCACCAGAGGCGACGTCATCATGATGGGCGGCTCGGCCGGTGGCGGTGGCGCCGCTCGTGAGGTCATGGTCATGGACGCCTCCGCGATGTCTGGGAGCTTCGCCTTCTTCGGCGGTGGCGGTGGTGGGATGGACGCGGTCACGGGTGCCTTCACCGACCTGGAGAGCGGCAGCTACGTCGAGCTGCGGTCCCTCTTGGGCCGGACCTTCCGGATCACGGATAGCCGCCCCGCCATCGGCTGGAAGCTCACCGGCGAGTCCGCCCAGTTCCTCGGCTACCCCGTCTTCCAGGCAATCGCCAAGCAGGACACCACCTCGATCGAGGCGTGGTTCACGCCGGACATCCCGGTCTCCGCCGGTCCCGCCCAGTACGGTGGCCTGCCCGGCTTGATTCTCACGCTCGCGATCGATTCGAATCGTGTCGTCTTCACCGCCACCGCCGTGGACCTCAAGACACCCGTCGAGAAGATCTCGGCGCCCTCCGAGGGCAGCAAGGTGACCCGCGCGGAGTACGACAAGCTCCTGGCCGACAAGCAGGCCGAGATGATGAAGGGCCGCCGTGGACGGGGGAACTAGGATGGCCTTCGTGTCGCGTCGCCTTCGGGCCGTCGCCGTCGTGGCGGCCGCCCTCATCGGATTGGCCGCATCGGCCAGCTCCGCCGCCGCCCAGCAGTTCAACGTCCGCGGGGTCGTCGTTGACTCCGCCAAGAAGCCGGTGTCTGGTGCGATGGTCGTGGCCCTGACCCGGAAGGACTCGGTCATCGCCGCGTTCGCCACCTCGGGAGGCTCCGGTGGCTATGTCCTGTCGCGCCTCGCGCCCGGCAACTACATCCTCCAGGTCACCCAGATCGGCTCGAAGCCGTATCGCCGCGACTTCACCCTCGGTGCCGCCGCCTTCACGGCCGACACCGTGATGATGATGGGCGCCGGTCCAATCAAGCTCAATGACCTCGTGGTCAACGCCGAACACATTCCGATCGTGAACAAGCCGGACACCCTCGAGTTCAACGCTGCGGCGTTCAAGACGCGGGTCAATGCCACGACGGAGGAGCTACTCAAGCGGTTGCCCGGCGTGACGGTCGATGCCGACGGCACCATCACCGCGCAGGGCAAGACGGTGCAGCAGGTGCTGGTTGACGGCAAGGAATTCTTCGGCAACGACCCGAAGATGGCGACCCGCAACCTTCCCGCTGCCGCCGTTGACAAGGTGCAGGTCCTGCAGAAGAAGTCCGATGCCGCCGAGTTCTCGGGCATCGATGACGGCAACGAGCGGACGACGGTCAACCTCGGTGCTCAAGCCGAACGCGCGGGTGGGCTACTTCGGCCGTGCCGTCGCAGGCGCCGGGCCGAAGCCGAAGACCGACGCATCATTCGCGGGCCCGAAGGGTGACGACGCCCGCTACACCGGGGCGCTCAACCTCAACCGCTTCTCGCCGGTGACCCAGCTCTCGCTGGTGAGCAACCGCAACAACGTCGGGCAGTCTGGCTTCTCGTTCGGCCCCGAGGCGGTCATGATGGGCCGCGGCAGCGGCGGCGCCGGCGGCTTGGGCAGCGGCTTCAGCGAGACGATGGCGATCGGCCTCAACGGGAGCCGCCAGTTCGCCAAGAACAGCTGGCTGCGCGGCAGCTACTTCCTGAGCACCAGCGACAACCGGCAGCAGGCATTCACCGATGACCAGCTCCTGCAGGGCGCCGCGGTCTCGGCGAACCGGCACGAGACGGCGACCACGCAGGCGGAGAACACCTCCCACCGCCTCAACATGAACGCCCAGCATGCCTTCAACGACTGGAACCAGCTCCGCTTCCGCGGCAACTTCAACGCGGGTACGAGCAACTCGGACAACCTCTCGGCCCAGGAGACGCGCTTTCCCAACGGATCGCTCCAGAACAGTGCCACCTCGCGCGTCGCGACCGATGGCGACAACCTGAGCGGCGACGGGCGGTTCACCTTCTCCAAGCGCTTCAATCAGGCCGGCCGGTCGCTCGTGGCCGAGGCGTGGGGTGAGCTCTCCTCGCCGGAACAGCGCTCGAATCTGGCGTCGACCACCACCCTCGTGGGCGCGCCGGGAGGCACCACGATCCGCGACCTGCTGCAGACGCAGCGCCGCGACAGCCGGACCGCGACCACGGGCCAGCGCCTGGGGCTTACGGAGCCGCTCGGCAAGGGCCGGTCGCTGGAGCTCTTCGGCCAGCATCGGGCCATCTCGGAGGACCAGACCTACGACGTGAACGACCTCGTGAACGGCACCCCGGTGCCGAACACCGACCTGAGCCGCGCCTTCGAGCGGACCTACAGCTATCTCCAGGGCGGCACGCGCTTCAGCAAGAGCAGCCAGGCCCTTCGCTGGGTGCTGGGGCTCGAGGTGCAGAACTCGGATCTGCAGGGGAAGATCATTGGCCGCAATGAGTCGATCGACAACGGCTTCACGAACGTGTTGCCGTCGGCCAACCTGCGCTACCAGTTCAACCAGGGCAGCAACGTCAGCGTGAACTACCGGACGTCGACGCGGGACCCGTCGCTCAACGAACTGCAGCCGTTCGTCGACAATACGGACCCGCTGCGGACCTATGCCGGCAATCCGAACCTGACGCCGCAGTACCAGCACAGCCTTTCGGCCGACTTCCGGCGCTTCGACCAGTTCACCTTCCGGAACGTCTACGCGTACGCGAACGTCGGGTACAATCGCAACCAGATTGTCCAGTCCCGCGTGATCGATGCGCAGGGCCGCCAGACGGTCATGCCGGTCAACCTCGGCGACGGCTGGAACGGCAACGCCGGCGTGAACCTCGGCTCGCCGATCCGGTCGCTGGGCGCACAGGTTGACGTTGACTACAGCTACAATCGGTCGGTCGGCCAGGAACTCGTCAACGCGGTCACCAACGAGAGCCGCAACTCGTCGCACAACATCGGCCTTCGCCTGCAGAACCGGTCGAAGGAGGTCTTCGACCTCAACGCCGGCGCACGGTGGGGCTTCAACAAGGTCGCCTACTCCATCAACAGCGCCCTGAACCAGAGCTACCTGACCAGCACCTATTACGGCGACGGCACCTGGTTCCTCAGCAAGACGTTGTCGGCGAACGTCAGCGGGAACTACCAGGTCTACGACCAGGACCTCTTCGGACCGCGGGACAACATCTTCATGCTCGGCGGTTCCATCGGCGTGCAGATGCTCGACAACCGGGCCGAGTTCGGCTCTATGGCGTCGACCTGCTGAACGAGAACAACGGGATCTCGATCTCGAGCACGAGCAGCTACATCCGGCAGCGCCAGTCGCCGACGCTCGGTCGCCGGGTGATGGTGCAGTTCAGCTACTCGCTCGGTTCGAACCTCGCCCCGGCGGGTGGTGGCGGCATGCGCGGCCGGTAACGGCACGGCAACAGCGGGCAGGAACGAAACCGCCGTACCGGGACATCCGGTGCGGCGGTTTCGCCGTGTGACCCCCGCCCTTCCCCTGAATGACTAAGGGGACTTGACAGGCCACGTCAACGACGTACGTTCCCCTTATCTCTTCAGGGGACTATCATGGCGGAGCTGGACCTGCTGCACGGCACCCTCGATCTCATCATCCTCAAGGCCCTGATCTGGGGGCCATCACATGGCTACGCCGTGGCGCGCTGGGTGGCGGATACCACCGGGGAGGAGTTGCAGGTGGAGGAGGGCGCCTTGTACACGGCCCTGCACCGCATGGAAAAGCGTGGCTGGATCGCCGCCGAGTGGGGACTGTCCGAAAACAATCGGAAGGCGAAGTTCTACCGCCTCACGCCGGTCGGACGGAAACAGCTGCGCGACAAGGCGGAAATGTGGCAGCGCTACGCCCGTGCGGTTGCCCGCGTCCTGAGCACGGCCTGAGCCCCGGCCATGAGCATCCCTCCACGCTTCCGGCGGCTCTTTCGTATTGACCGCGGCTCCGAGGACGTCCCGACGGCGGTTGCCGACGAATTGCAGTTTCATTTCGACATGACCATCGAGGAGCTCGTAGCGGCGGGGATGTCACGAGGAGGCGACCCGGGACGCACAGGCGCTTCGGGGACGTGGAGCAGACGCGACCGCACCTGCACGGACTCGATCGCGCCCGGGTGACGCTCGAACGACGCGCGCGCTGGTGGAGCGGACTCCGCCAGGACCTGCGGTACGCAGTCCGGGGCCTCCGTCGGTCGCCAGGCTTCACGCTCGGCGTGACGCTTACGCTGGCGCTCGGGATCGGGGCCAACGCGACGATGTTCTCGATCATCGATCCGATTCTCTTCCGGCCCCCCGCGTATCTGCGCCACTCTGATCGGGTGCACCGGCCCTTCGTGGCAACGGTGCAGCAAGGCAGCGAGGCCTTCCAAGGGTCCTTCAGTTATCGCCAGTATCTCGACCTCGCCAGCGACACTCGCTCCTTCGAGCGCTTCGCCGGCTATTGGGCCACGAGCCTCGCCGTCGGCACCGGAGACAACGTCGAGGAGCAACGGATCACCGGCGTCAGTGCGTCCTTCTGGCCGCTGTTCTCGGTCCGGCCCGTACTCGGCCGCTTCTTTGGCGCGGAGGAGGATCGCCTCCCCTTCGGCGAACCGGTCGTCGTCCTGAGCTGGCCCTATTGGCAGATCAGGCTCGGCGGTCGCACGGACGTCCTCGGGCAGCAACTCCGGATCGGGAAGCTGAGCTACACCATCGTTGGCGTGGCGCCGCGTGACTTCCTCGGCTTCGAGCTGCGCCGCTCGATCGGCTTCGTGCCGCTCACCAATCTTGCCTCGAACGTCTTCGAGGACCGCGGAGCGGGTCAGCGCTACTCCGACACCTACAACATGAACTGGTTGCGCCTTGTTGCGGAGCGCAAGGCGGGCATCACGGCCGCCGTGGCCACTGCGGATCTTCAACACGCCGTGGTGCGCTCCCTCGAGCGACGCGCCCTGGAGCAGCCGGGTCGACGACCGCTCTCGGAGATCAAGCCGCGCGCGATGCTCTCCCCCGTGCAGGAGCAGGCCGGCCCCAATCGATCTGCCACGACCCGCGTCGGCACCTGGCTCGTGGGCGTTGCGCTCGTCGTGCTGCTGATTGCCTGTGCGAACGTCGGGAACCTGCTCCTCGCGCGGGCGCTGCGGCGTCGGCGGGAGATCGCGGTTCGACTGGCCTTGGGCGTGACCCGCGGGCGTCTCCTCGCGCAGCTGCTCACCGAAAGCCTCCTGCTCGCCGCACTGGGGGCGGTCGCCGGCCTGTTCGTGGCAACCTGGGGCGCATCGATCGTCCGGGGAGCGCTGGCGCCCGACACCGAGCCGATCGGCATCCTCTCCGACACGCGACTCCTGGTCGTGGCCGGCATCACCATGACGTTCACTGCGATCGTGTGTGGCCTCGCCCCGGCCTTGCTGGTGTTCCGTGCCGATCTCGTGGCGGGGCTGCGCGGAGGCGTCCGAGAAGGCGGTGGACCACGCTCGCGGTTGCGCAGCGGGCTGCTGATCGCGCAGGGGGCCCTGTCCATGCTGCTCCTGGTGGGCGCGGCCCTCTTCGTCAGCTCCCTGCGTGCCGTTCGTGCCGAACCGCTGGGCTACGATCCCGCGCAGATCACCTACGTCGAGCAGAATCTCCGCGGCGTTCCGATGCCGGATGACGAGCGCTACCGGCTGCTCGACCGACTCGTCACTCGTGCAGGGGCACTGCCTGGGGTCGTCGCTGCCACCCGGACCACCAGCGTGCCGTTCTGGACGGACTGGAGCATTGACCTCTTCGTTCCCGGCATCGATTCGGTCGGAAAGCTGGGCGACTTCATCCTGCACTCCGTGAGCAGCGGCTATTTCCGCACCATGGGAACTGCCATCCTCGAGGGTCGTGGGCTTGTCGATGCCGACCGTGCCGGCAGCGAACCGGTCATCGTTGTCAGCCGGTCGATGGCCCACGTCCTCTGGCCCAACCAGCCGGCGCTCGGGAAGTGCGTCAAGCTTCAGGCCGACTCGCTCCCGTGCCACGTCGTCGTCGGGGTCGCGGAGGACATCAAGCGCGGCTCCCTGAGCGCGGACCCCGGGCTGCAGTACTACGTTCCGGCGGCCCAGTACCCGGCGGGCGCCTTCGGCATTCTCGTCCGGACGACGCGGCCTGCGGCGTCGATGGCCGAGTCGATTCGCCGGTCGCTGCAGGCCGAGATGCCCGGCCCCGCGTACCTCACCGCTCAACCGCTCGATCGCCTGATCGCACCCCAGATGGTCCCGTGGGAGCTCGGCGCCACGATGTTCACGTTGTTCGGTGGCTTGGCCCTCCTGGTCGCGAGTGTCGGCCTCTACAGTGTCCTTGCGTACGGCGTGGCTCAACGGCGGCAGGAGCTGGGTGTCCGGATCGCGCTCGGGGCACGCGTCGTTACCGTCCTGCGACTGGTCGTGCGGGATGCGATGCAATTGATGCTGGTGGCCGTGGCGCTCGGGCTATGCGCCGCCCTGGCCGCCGCACGGTGGGTGGCGCCGCTGCTGTTCCACACGTCGCCACGCGACCCCGTGATCCTTGCCGGTGTCGCCGCGATCCTTTTGCTGGTGAGTCTGGCGGCCGCATTTGCCCCGGCCTGGCGCGCGGCGCATGTCGACCCGGCCATCGCGCTCCGCAGCGAGTAGCCCCAAGATGGCATGTCAAACCGCCGCCCCGGGGAGACCTGGGGCGGCGGTTTCGGCGTACCAGCCAGCGCGACGACTGAGTGGTCAACGCACGACGATCGTTCCACGCGCGCCCGAATTGGGGTCGATATAGCGATACGTCCCGGCCGTGGTGAAGATCGTCTCGACAATGGAGAGGCCCGCGTAGGGGAATCGTCCGCCGACGAACAAGGGCGCACCATCCGGCTCGATGGAGTGGTCCTCGTAATCGAAGATGCTCATCTGCCAGCGGACCGTCGCGCCAACGGCGACCGTGTCGACGGCGGGAGCCGTGCGATTCCACCCGCTGACGAAAATGAGGGTGTTCGTGTTGAGGTAGATGGTCGCGAGCGGAGGCTCGACCACGAGGTTGAAGCGCGCGGCGAGGCCATCGGCGACGCTGGCCCGAACCACCGCGCTGCCGGTGCCCGGCACCGCCCCGACCACGCGGGCGACGCTGCGGCCGTCGCTCTTCGTGGCCGGATCATTCAAACTAATCATCACGGGACCCTGCTCGACACTCCAGACCACCGGTACGCCGGCCACCACGTTGCCGAATCGGTCGCGTGCCGTCACCGACAGCGGCTGGAACGCGGTCCCGTACGGTGGCAGGCTCTGGGCATTACCGGCCGTGGCCTCGAGGGTCACCACCGGCCCGGTCGTTGCCGTGGCGAGGAAGTTCACGGGTCCGGATCGATTCCCCTGGACGCGCGCGGTGGCGATGTACGTCCCCTTGCCCGCCCCGAGAACCCATCGCGCCGTCGCGATCCCATCCACGCCGGTCACGGTCGAGGGAAAGAGTGTGCCGCCAGCGGTCTCCCATTCAACCGGGATCCCCGCGATCGGCTGGCCGTTTCGCGTGACGGCCACAGCAAGGGGAATCGGCAGCTGCTGCCCGACCTCGGCCACCTGCTGCGTGGTGGACGGGACCACAAACGCGTTGACCGCCGGGACGGCAGTCGCCGTGAAGGTCACCTGCTTGGCCTCAGGAGCGTCGATCTTCGCCGTGACCTGCACCTCCCCTGTCTGCTCCCCCAGCTGCCACGTCGCCTGCGCCTGCCCGTACTCGTCGGTCACCCAACTGCGCGGCGTGAGTGTTCCGTTCACTCCACTCCAGCTGACCGGAACCCCCGGCGCTGGGTGCCCATCGAATCGAACTTCCACCAGCAATGGGCGAAGCAAGGAGGATCCGGTGATCCCCTCCTGCTTGTCCGTCAGGGGAATCGCGATCATCGTCACCACCGGCGCTGGTGGCGGCGGATCGGCTGGGGTGGGGGAATCACCGCAAGAGGCCACGGCAATGCCCACGCAGGCCAACGGGGGGACCCAGAAGCGAAGACGCATGCAGGCCTCACAGGGGGGGATGAACAACGATACTCGAAGGTACTGGTAGACAATAGGTGGTCGCCGGAGCACGGTATGGCCCGGCACGCAGAAACCGCCGCACCGGGAATTCCGATGCGGCGGTCTTGTCTTGCGGTGCTACCGGTGGATCAGTTGCCGAGCGCCTTCTTCAGCGCGGCCGCGCCGCCGAGCACCGGCAGCGTCACCGAGGTGCCATCGAGGTCGATGGTCAGTTCGGTGCCCGGCGCCGGGTGGATCGTGAAGCCCAGAGTCGCTGGAGAAGATCATCAGGCCGAGCTGCTGGCCGGGCTTGATGATCTGGTCGTCCGGCTGGAGCGGGAAGGTCACCGTGACGAACTTCCCGGGCACGAGCGGCTCGCCCGGCTTCTTCGAGGTGAAGTCGGCGGCGCCCTTCAGCGCCTTGTAGTTCTGCGGGTCCGCCCAGCCGCGCGTGACGACGCCGACCTGGCCGGCGCTACCGATGTTCGCCGGCTCGAACGGCAGCGTGACGAGGTACACCGAGAGGTTCGCGGCGGCCTTGCTCGACGCCAGCTTCAGCGTGACGAGCGTCGTCCCCGAGAGATGGATCGAGTCCTTGAGGATCGGCAGCGCGTAGAGCAGCCGATTCGGCGACGACGCGGCCAGCGCCATGTCGCCCGGCTTGACGTGCCAGTCGTCGACCAGCTTCTCGACGCCCTGCTTCCCCGTCGTCATGAAGGCGAGCGCCCCGACGCCGTTGCCACCCTTGGCCAGCTTGAGCTTGACCGGCTTCGTGCCCGGGATCGGGAAGTCGGCGGAAGGTGGGCGCTGCGGGCCCCGCGGCCGCCACCGGCGACCGTGGCGGTTGACTGCACGATCATCGCGCGCGGGAGATTCTCGACGCCATTGTCGACACCATAGAGATAGTGCGCCCACCACTTGTTCTGGATATCGGCCGGCGGCGGCGCGCCGTGCCCGCCCTGGCTCATGTAGATCTTCGACGACTTGTTGATCTTCTTGAGCGCGTCCCACATCCGGGTGCTATTGTCGGGCATCACGTTCCAGTCGTTGAAGCCGTGGGCGAAGAGCACCGCGGCCTTCACGTTCTTGATGTATCGGTCTGGTCGCGCAGCCCCAGCCGTCGTTGTAGTCACCCTTCTCGCGGTCCTGGAAGCTCTTGAACTCGCCATCGCGCCAGATCGAGTCGCACGCGGCGCGCACGCGTCCGCTGTGGATGAAGTCATAGAGGACGTCGATGTCCTCGCCGAGGTAGCCACCGGGCGAGCGCACCAGGCCGTAGCTCCGGTAGTAGCGATAGTTGGAGGTGTTAGGCGAGATCGGGATGATCGCCTCGAGCCCCTTCACACCGGTGGTCGCGGTCGCCATCGGCATCGCGCCCTCATAGGACGTGCCGTACATGCCGACCTTGCCGCTCGACCACGACGTTGCCGACACCTGCTCGTTGCCGTCGACCGAGGTGTAGCCCTTTGCGCGGCCGTTGAGCCAGTCGATCACGAACGAGGCGGAGGTCCGCTCGGAGGTGTCGCCCGAGCTCGGGCAGCCCATCGACAGCCCGGTACCGGCCTGCTCGGCGGCAACGGTCGCGAAGCCGCGCGGGACCCACTGCGTGGCGTAGCCGACACGGAGGGGCGGGTTCTCCATGAACGCGCGCTTGGGGACATCGGTCCGCTTCGGGCCCGGGACGCCGAGCTCATGCTCGACGTTCCAGTTGGCGGGATTGTTGGTGGGGCCGATGTAGGGCGAGGCCAGCATGATGATCGGCACCTTCAGACCCGCCTTCTCGGCGGCCCCCGGCCGGACGATGTCGGCATGGACACGGTCCATCTTGCCGTCGCGGTCGGAGTCGAAGTTGGTCTCGACCCAGACCCGCTGCTTCACCATCTGCGCGGTGTCGGCGAACTCGGTGACCGGCATCACCATGCCGTCCTTGATGATCGGTCCGATCTTCCCCATCGTCGCCATCGCGGAAACGGGAGCGATCGGAGCGGGGCCGCCGGCGCGGCCCTGAGCGGCGAGCGAGGTCGTTCCGGCGAGGGTCACCACCGCGAGCATGGCGGCGTGACGGCGAATGGTCATCGTGGGCAAAGGCAGTGACATGCTGAGGCACCCAGCTGAGGGAGGAACGAATTGAAACGTATGGGCGAGATCGATAGTTGACCGGCAAACCATCGTGGCGGCGTCAACAATCACGAATACGCCGCCGGGGCGCAACTTGTTGTGTCTGGCGCGATCCGCAGGCGGATGGTATCTCGGAAGGGTGGTGTGCAGCTGCCGCAGGGCAGCTGTGACCGACGACTTTGAGCGCCAGCGCCCCGTGATGGCGCCCCGTCGCACGTCGTCCCCATATAGCTTCCCTCGGCTCCCCCGACCCGGCACCTGAGAGGTCTCCCATGAGACTGCCGCTTCTGTTCGCGCTGCTTGTCGGACTCCCTGCCGCCGCGCGTGGCCAGGATCGCCCGACCCTCGACGATTCCCTGCTTCGCTCCTACGCCCAGGCCACGCCCTGCCCGGCACAGCCGCCGGCGGCCTGGCTCAAGGGTGACTCGGCGATAGCCCGCAAGCCGACTTGCACGGTCGTCGCGATGGCGGCGGCACGGCTGGCCGCAGACCCGGATCCCGTCGTTCGCGCATTGGGGGTGTCGCCCACGTGCGTCTCCTCCATCGGAATGAGTGGATGGGGGCAACCGACCCCGATGTATCGGACCGATCAGCCGGCGCAGCGGGTATCGAGCGGCCCACGGAATACTTCGCCCTCTGGGGAGTCACCTTTATCGACAAGGACTCAAACCTGGTGTACGTCTCCGTGAACCGATTTTCTGGCGCGGTCACCCACCGAACGCGAGCCATCGACGCGCGGAACCCGGCGCCCAAGGCATGCCAGCGATGAGGGTTGTCGCGACCGCAATCATCGTCCTCCTGTGGCGCGGGGCGCACGGCCTCGATGCCCAGCGCGTCGTGACCCGCGATAGCGCCGGCGTGCGGATCGTCACCTCGCCGCCGCGGAGTAAGCCCCCGGTGGCCTTTCGGGTGGGACCACAACTCTGGGATGTCGGTGGCCTCAACGACGATCCAGCTCGCGAGCTCGGCCGAGACGGTGGCCATCACGCCGTCGTGCTCTCGAATGGCACGATCGTGGTGAGCGACCGGACGCGTATCGTCTATTTCGATGCGCGTGGAAGTTCATAGGCAGTGTTGGTCGCAAGGGCGGCGGACCTGGCGAGTTCGAGCTGGTCGGCGCCATGTGCGTTCGCACCGGCGACACGCTTCAGGTGAATGATGGCGGGATCCATCGAACGACCATCATTACCCCGGATCGCGCGATCGCGCGCATCGTTCCCGGGCGACGGACCGGCGAACTGAAGGGCTGCCTCGACACGAAGTGGACGATCACCACCGAGCTCTTCCCGAAGGGCGACGGCTGGACCCAGTGGGTTCACGTGCGCGGAGTCGCTGACGATGGGGTGCCTCGGGTGGATTTCGGCGACTTCCCCCTTCGAGGCATGGGAGTCGCCATGCGGACGGGTGCGCTCGCGGGCCACGGCAGTCGACTCGCGCTGGGTAGCGGGATCGAACCGAGTGTGGAGGTCCACGACACCACCGGACGGCTCGTCCAACTGATCCGCCTCGACGAAAAGCCCGCATCCATCACGGCCGCAGAAATGGAGGCGGGCGTCGGCATGACCCAAGGTGCCAACCTCAAGACAGGGGCAAGCTTCAAGGTCCCCACGCCGAAGGGCGCTCCGATGACATGGCCGGCCTACGGGGAACTGCGCTATGACCCGCTCGGCCGACTCTGGATGGAGGACTACACCAAGCAGCTCGGCACCGGCTGGTGGACCGTCTTCGCGGCGAGCGGAGAGTCGCTCGGCCGGATGCAGCTACCGAAGTCCGCGAAGGGCACGCCCCCACTGGTGGTTGGCTTCACGCGGGACGCCGTCCTTGTCCGCCGGCTTGACGACGACGGCGCCCCGCACGTGACGGCGTACCGCCTCATTCCCGTCAACCGCTAGACTTCAGCGCCCGCTCCGCTCCATCGGGGCGACCTCAGCCAGCATCCTCGGGCGAACCCCCTCCTCGACGGTCGGAAGCCCCTTCGAGGCCGTTGTCGACATCGTTGCTGACCAGTTCAGTCAATTCCACGGAGTATGTGATGCTCACCGCTGCTCGACTGACCGCCTTTGCCGCGACTACCCAGCCCGACCTCGCGCGCGCCTTCTATGGCGAGACGCTAGGGCTGCGACTGATCACCGAGGATGACTTCGCGCTGCTTTTCGACGCCAACGGCACCGACCTGCGCGTGCAGAAGGTCCGCACCGTGCAGCCCGCGGAGTACACCGCGCTCGGCTGGCAGGTCCCCGAACGGTACCCCTACTTCGAGCAAGACGCGGACGGCATCTGGGACGCCCGGCGGCGCGTGGCGTGGTTCGGGGACCGGATGGCAACCTGTTGTCTGTGGTGACGGTGCCAACATCATGATCGCGACCGGCCCTGCACGGATCGGCCTGATCGCACTCCTCTGCCTTGCTGGCGTGCTGCACGATGGCGTGGCCCAGGCTGGCCTCGCCAAGCCCGTCATCGGCAAGCTGCCGAATGGTGCGATCAGCGTGGTGAACACCGGGCCGAGCCGCTGGGTGGACACCAACGGTTGGAAGCTGGTGTATGAGCGCACGGTGCAGCCGGCCGAGGGCGAGCCGGGTGTGCTCCTGAGAGCCCGTAAGCACGGCGCTTCCGCCGGCGGATATCTCGCCACGATCGATTTCCGCAATGTCGCGGTTCGGCTGTACGGCCCCGACGGCAAGTTCCTTCGCGCCATCGGGCGACGTGGAGAGGGGCCGGGCGAGTATCGCGTCCCCTTCGCCGCGTTCTTCAAGGACCTCTACGTGTATGACCCGCAGCTTCGCCGCGCATCGGTGTTCACCGTCGACGGCAAGCTGGTCCGCACCGTAGCCACCACGGCGAACGACCAGTACCCGATTCACTTCGACGCGCGAGGGATGATGGTGCTCCGCGCGAGCACATTCACTCGCACGCAAGTGACGGCCCGATGGGTGTACCAGACGCGCACTGGCCAGAAGCTGGACTCGATGGTGGCCCTCGGGTGGCTCGACGCGAAGTCGTGGAAGTACGTAGGGGGAGAGGGACCATCTGAGTGGACCATCCCTTTCCCTCCCACCAACATCGAGCAGCTGCTCCCGACGGGAGGAGCAGTGATCGGCCGCACGGACGACTATGCACTGGTCGTCACCAGGACCGGAACCGATACCGTGCGCCGTTTCTCGCGCGTCAATCCCCCGCTGGTCCGGATACCGGAGGCCACGCGCGATTCGGCGCTGCAGGCAAATGTGCGCCAGCAGCCGAAGCTCCGCGGGATCGCGCGCCTCGAGGATGTTCCGACGCACTACGCCCCGTGGCGCGGTGTGTACCTCGACGCGAGTGGCAACTTCTGGGTGCATGCGCGCACCGAGAGATCCGACCGCACCAGATTCGATGTCTACACGCCCGACGGTGTGCTGCTCGGAGCGGTGGTCGCCCCAATCCCGGCCGCGGCCACCGTGAACTTCCACGGCGACCGGCTTGCGGTGATCGATACCGATGCCGACGATCTACCACGGATCCGGATCTTCCGGATCGATCGCCGCGGGAAGTAGCGTGAACCGCTCTACCACCCTCCTCGACGCCGCCGACCTCACGGTCAGCCGCTTTGACCACCCTCCGCACGAGGTGCACGACGACCCCGACCGCGAGGAGGGCGGCCACTATGGCATCGCGTTCGTGCAGGAAGGGTGCTTCGGCATCGGCACGGCGTGGCTCCACCCGGGGGCCGTCCTGCTGACGCAGCCGGGAGTCGCAGTCGCCTGCCGGCACGATTCGTCGTATCCCACGGATGTCTGCATCGCCGTCCGCTACAACGAAGCGGCCGCTGCGCCATTCGCGCATGCTTGGGCCGGGCGGGGTGGCAGTCGAGGCGACGACCGACGCCTCGGCTGGCGATGGTGCAGCGTCGCCTGGCGATTGCGATTGACGCGGCGGATGATTTCGCGGTCGAACGGTGGTCGCTCGGTGCGGTGATGGCACTTGCGGCGGAGAGCCAGGATGCGCGGGCCCGGGGTGCCTACGCCCCGCGTGCCGCCGACATCGACGCCGTCGTGGCCTGTTGCCGCGCGATCGAGCAGGACCCGACCTCGCGACAACTCGTCGCCGAGCGGGCGCGCGCCGTCGGGTTGAGCTCGACACGTCTGACGCATCAGTTCCGGCGGTACCTTGGCGTCTCGCCGCACCAGTATGTCCTGGGCTGGCGACTCGCGGCGGCCACCGAACTGCTCGATCAGGGCTGCTCCGTGTCGGAGAGTTGCTGGCGCTCGGGCTTCGACAACCTCAGCCATTTCTGCCGCAGCTTCCTGCGCGCGCTCGGCGTCCGCCCCTCTTCGTGGCGCACCCTCGCCCTCCCCGAAAGACGACGAAAAGTGCAAGCCATGCGGAGGGCCGTCCTCTAGGATTCCGGCTCACTCCAAGGAGGATGTATGCGGCATGGCAACATTCTGGCACTGGTGCTCGCGGTGAGCGGGCCCGGTACGATGGCGGCGCAGGGTGCGCCGAGGGTCGCGGCGCCGCTCCCGCCCGCAGAGCTCAAGGCGCTTGAGGCGATTCGGAAGGATGTCTGGGTCCACTGGTTTACCGGCGACACGGCCGGACTGCGACGGGTGCTGCCTCCCGAGCTGATCGCGATCAGCCCCGATGGTACCCCGTGGCAGACGCTCGAGCAGACGCTCGAGGGCTCGATCAAGTTCAAGGCGGCGGGCAATCGATTCATCTCGGTGACGTTTGAGGGGACGACCGTTCATCGCTTCGAGGCGGTGGTGGTGATGTTCTCCAGCTACGCCGTAGTGACCGAGCGCGCCGGGCAACGGAACAGGCAGCGGGGCCGAGCCACTGAGGTGTTTGTCCGGAAGGATGGACGGTGGGTGCATACCTCGTGGCACCTGGACGTCACTTCATGATCTGACCAGACCGTCTTTAACTGCCCCTGGAGTATCGCCATGGCAGGTGCCGATCGAGCCATCGGAGTATCCTGGGTGCGGTGGGTCACGGTGTTTGTCATGACGATAGCGGGGTTGGCACCGAGCCTGCCGCTGCCCGCTCAATCGACACGTCCGCAGCCGCCCTCCAAGTGCGTGAGCACGGATCACTATCTGACCTGCGGTCTGATGGCCGGCAACATTGACGACATTCTCTACGCGCGCGTTGGTGACGGAAGGCGCGAGATTCGATTCTGGGCGTCCGGTGCCGGCGACCCAGCATATCTGTTGATCTTGCGCCAACACCGCGACTCCGTCTCGGGACAGGTCGTGCTGCTGTGGCATCCGTCCGCTCGGGGTGATTCCTTCGTCAGGGAGTCGTGCGGGCAGCAGTGGTGGAACGATGGCGGCGGCGCCTGCATTGCGAAGCTGAGTGCTCCTCGCGACTGGAAGGACATCCTGGCGCAGCTCGACGAGGCGGGGTTGGCCATGGTCCCGGGCACCCCGGTTCCGACCCGTCCGTGCCCACCTCTGGATTCGGTACCCGGGCAACCCCGTCGGCCGCGCATCTGCGGATTTGTGACCGGCGGGGATTCCTACGTCCTCGAGGTGCATACGCTCACGACCTCCTGGCGATATAAGTTCCCAAGGCTGCCGGATACACTGACGCCAGGGTACCCGCGCGACAGGAAGATCCTAGACCTCCTGACCTGCGTCATGCAGAAGTGGGGCGACGGACCCTGTCTCGAGGACCGGAGACCGTAGATGCTACGCTTCCGCTTCGTGCTGGCACTCCTCGCTACGACCGCCCCCCCAGCGGCGGGACAGTTCATGGAACGCCTGCCGTGTGCTGGCGGCGACTTCTACGCGCCATGCGCACTCACCGCCGGCCGCATTCCGGACCTCCGCACGATGTACTTCAAGGCAGGAGAGCGGGAGATCCGCTATTCGTCGGTCTATGGGAGGGACTCACACAGCCGTCTCCTGGTGATCCACGAACGCGATGGGATCGTCACCGGGCGACTCTTCCTGGTGATGTACTCCAACTTGATGGGCAGCCAGTTTGCGCAGGAGAGTTGCCTCGACCAGTACTGGGTTGGCAGACAGGGCATCTGCGTCCGCCGCCCGGCCGCCGAGGAACCCGATTGGGCGGACGTGCTGCGCCGGCTCGATGCACTGGGAGTGGCCGAGTTGCCGTCGTATCCGGCGCCCCCCTTCCCCGAAGACACCACGCCGCTGCCGCCGACCAAGCCCGGCATGCTGCCGGTGGACCGGGTCTCGCGGATTCTGTGGGACGGGCCGAGCTATTCCATCCAACTCCGCAATCCTGAGCTGTACTGGAGTTACCAGGTGCCGTCAATGCCGGATCCGGCCGCTCGAGCGTCCAAGCGAGACGCGGAGATCGTGCGCCTGCTGGAGTGCACGGTCGCGAGCTACGGTGGTGGTGCGTGTCGCGATGACCGGGACCGGTAACAGATGACCGCTTCGCATCGCCTTGTGGGACAGGGCGGGATGCTCCCGCGAGTTCTCGCGCTGCTGGTGGTTCCGGCAGCGTTCGTCGTGGTGGTGTTGGGTGGGTGGCTAGCCAACGGCGGCCCCAGCATGACACGGGATGCTGGCATGGGATTCGGCGTGATCACGCTCTTCCTGATCCCGCCGTTCGTGATCAGTCTCCTCGCCGTGCCGATCTGCTATCCGCTGCTGCGCGGCGTGCCACTCCGCCGCCTGTTGATGTTCTCGGGTGTGGTGCTCCTCGGATATGTCGTAACGACCGCCCTCCTCGGCCTGCTGATCTTCGCTGGGCTCGGGCCACGCGACGGCGGACTGGCCGACTCGCTGACATTCGCCCTCCTTCCGTTTGCCCCGATCGTGCTGGCGCTGACGCTCGGCTATTTCGTGGCAAGGCGGGCACCGCCTGAGCCCTCGACCACGGCCTGACGCACCCCCGCCCCGCCGGGGTTCCGCCTCCGCCACATCCGAGGCAGATTCTCCCCTCACGACCCACTCTCAGGGAGGTCCAAATGAACGTGTTTGCGGTGATCACCCTCGCGACGCTCGCCATCGGGGGCCCCGGCCCCGACTGGCTCCCGCTCCGCTGGCAGGCGACGAACGGCCCCCGAGACGTCGACTTCATGGTCAGCAGCGTGAAGGTCACCGAGGGCATTCTGTCGGTCGCCGTCCGCCGCTCGCGCGAAGTGGCACTGAAGCAGGACCCGACCATCGCGCCGGAAACCAACCCCTGGACTTGGCAGGAGCTGCAGGTCGATTGCACCCAACCCCGCTGGCGCGTCCAGACGAGCGTCTCGCTTGGGAAGGATGGTCGCATGAAGAACGGCTATGGCGGCGATGGTACCTGGCTGCCGCTCGAATCGCCCAGCCTGGCAGAGGCACTCCGCAAACGGCTCTGCCCCGCGGCCTAGATCTCCCCAACCTCGGAGCAAGTAGATGCCCTCTATCAATAACGGCAACGTCGCCGACGGTGACGACTGCCGGGTCATCGCCGGCACTCACAAGGGCAAGTCCGGCACCGTGCGCGACATCAACACCAGCGCGGGTGGACATGTGACGATCACCGTGGTGCAACCCAACGGCGACCGCTTCAAGACCCTGGCCCGCAATGTGACTGTCGTGCCCCGTCCGCGCTGAACGCCCCCCGCCCACAACACTCCGACATTGGGACGTACGCTGCCCATGGCCGTAACCCTGAATGACGACGCGCAGAAGCAGGCGCTCGCGTCGATCGCCCGTTTCTGCGCGGATGAACTCGAGCTGGAGTTGAGCGGCGTCCAGTCGACGCAGCTGCTCAAGTTTCTCCTCGCCGAGATCGGACCGTCGATCTACAACAACGGCGTGGCGGATGCCGAGGCCTTCCTGCGCGATCGGCTCGCCGACCTTGAGGCGACCTGCTACGAGCCCGAGTTTGCCTACTGGCCCAAGGCGTCGTCGGTGCGCCGGAAGCGGTGATCGCCGCTAGACCACGTCCCTCGCCACCCGGACGATCGCCGCCACGCTCTTATCGACATCGGCGGCGGTCGTCGCCCACGACGACACCGAGATCCGCATCGCCGTCTTCCCCTGCCACAAGGTCGGACCGGCCCAACAGGTGCCTTCTTCCTGAACGGCCGCAATCACGCGGTGCGTCTGCTCCGGCGTGCCGAATGACACCAGCACCTGATTGAGCACCACCTCGTTCAGGATCTCGAAGCCTGCCGCGCCCAGTCCCTCGGCGAAACGGCGCGCGTGCACGCAGGTGCCATCGATCATCGCCGCGACGCCCTCCTTCCCCAGCGAGGACAGCACCGCCCAGACATCCACGCCGCGCGCTCGGCGCGACAGCTCGGGCGTGTAGTCCGAGGGGTTGCGCTCGGCGCTCGCCGTCGGCAGGTACGACGCGGTGACCGCCATCGCCGCTCGCAGCGCCTCCCCGTCCTGCACGAGGGTGATCCCGCTGTCGTAGGGCACGTTGAGCCACTTGTGCGCGTCGGTCGCCACCGAGTCGGCGGCCTCGATGCCAACCACGTGGTGCGCCAGCGCGGGTACTGCCCCAGCCCACAGCCCGAACGCTCCGTCCACATGCACCCACGCGCCACCGGCGTGCGCGTGGGCGATGATGGCCGGCAAGGGATCGAAGGCGCCCGTGTTGAGGTTGCCGGCCTGGGCCACCACGATCGTCGGACCGGTGATCGGTGGAAGCGCTGAGGCGATCATCCGCCCCTGGCCATCGACCGGAATGCGGACGATCCGATCGCGCCCGAGGCCGAGGAGCCCAAGCGCCTTCAGCACCGTCGGGTGCACCTCTTCGCCGACGATCACCGTGATGGGTGGTGCCCCGAAGAGGCCGTCGGCCTCGACATTCCAGCCCGCATTCGCGAGCACACGATGCCGACCCGCCGCGAGACCGCACAGGTTGGCGACCGTGGCCCCTGTGACGAACGCCCCCGCCGTGGTCGCCGGGAAGCCGAACAACTCGGCCAGCCAACGCAGCGCCACCCGCTCGATCACCGCCGTCCCCGGCGTGGCACGGTAGAGTCCGGTGTTCTGATCCCACGCCGTCGAGAGCCAGTTGGTGGCGACACTCACGGGCAGTGCACCGCCGATGACGAAGCCGAAGAAGCGCGGCCCCGCCATCGCCATCGTCGCGGGGGCGACCATCGCATCGAGGCGAGCGAGCACGGCGGCCGGTGCACTGCCCGAGGTGGGCATGGGCTCGTCCAGCTCACCGAGCCTGGCGACCGCCGATGCATCGGGGGCAACGGCACGGGAGCCGAGGCTGTCGAGGTAGCGAGTCGCGCGATCGGCCGCGTCCTGGAGGAGTCGCGCGGTGTCGTGGTCCTGGAGCGAAGGTGCGGTCATGGGCTCGGATCGTCGGGGTGAAGGTCAGCTCGGAAAATTGGGCTCCCGTTCCAGATGCGCAATCGCGCCGGCCAAGACGACATGTCGTGAATCAGTGAGTGGCGGCGCATCTCCCGATACACATCCACCCTCAGGAGCACGACATGTCGATGATTTCCCGCCGGTCCCTCTTCGCCACGGCCACCGTGGTTCTCGGTGCCATTGTGCTGGCCCCGCGCCCCGCCGCCGCCCAGGATGGGAAGAACTGGATCGCCACCTTGCACGGCACGCACCGCATGCTGTTCGATGCCCCCGCGACCGCCAACGGCGTGCCGCTGGTGCACCTGATGAACTACTACGACACCTACAACAGCGCCTTCAAGGTTGCCGACAAGGATATCGACGGTATCCTGACGTTCTACGGCTTCACGACCTTCCATGGACTGACCGATGCCATGTGGTCCAAGTACAACATCGGGGCCTTCCTGAAGGAGAACGACGCCAAGGGCGTCCCCTTCACCGCCAATCCGTGGCGTGCCGCTCCGACCGCCCTGGGCATGGTGCTTCCACCGGCGAGCATCGAGGCGATGCAGAAGCGCGGTGCGACATTCCTCCTCTGCAACAACGCGTTGCAGATCCTCTCGGGGATGCTTGCCAACGCCCAGGGCCTCGACCCGAAGGCGGTCTACGCCGACATGAAGGCGCACATCCTGCCGGGGGTCACGCTGGTGCCGGGGATGGTGATCGCCGTCGACCAGGCCCAGCGCGCGGGCATTTCCTATCACCGCCAGTAGTCCAGGTACGAAACCCACGTCCCCCTCACGCGCGTAGCTTTGGATGCGCGGGGGGCGGGCCGTGGTAGTCGCCTTCCGCGCGGGACCCCTCTTCCCCTGGAGGACCTGGCCGATGTCGCACCTGCGCCTGGAGAATCGCCACACCGGCGAAGTACTCGACATTCGCCGGACCCGCGAGCGTGGCGTCGAGTGCCTCGAACTCCGGGGGACCCTTCCACCGCGCAGGCGGCCGATCCCTCCCCACCATCCCGGAGCGCACCGCCGGTGTCCTCTGGCTGGATGGCCCCGCGGCATGGGGGAGACCTACCTGCAGGCCGTCTACGATGAACCGGTCCGGCCGATCATCCGCCCCGCCTGTTGCGCCACCGTGAACCAGCGCCCCCCCCCGGGAGGCCCGCCCCGTCTGGCGCGCCACCGCCGGCCCAACAGACCCCCCCCGACCCCGCCCCCCCCCCCCCCCCCCCCCCCCCCGGCCCCGCCCCCCCCTCCGCGATGGCCGCGTGCTGGTCGCCGGCGGATTTGCCGGAGTGTCACAGGCTGCAGTCAGTGCCGAACTGTACGACCCGGCCGCCAACCGCTTTCTGGCGCTGCCCCGCATGCTCGCCCCGCGCCACAGCCACACCGCGACCCTCCTGCGTGACGGCCGCGTCCTCCTGGCTGGCGGTTATGCCGCCGACGGCACGACGGCGTCGGCGGAGGTGTACGATCCCGTGACCCGGCGCTTTGTCGCCACGGGCGCAATGCGCGCGGCACGGGCCGGCCACATCGCCGCCGTGCTGGAGAATGGGAAGGTCCTGCTCGTCGGCGGAGTCGGCCCCGACTGGACCTTTCTGTCGAGCGCCGAACTCTTCGACCCGGCCACAGGGCGCTTCACCACGACGGGATCGATGTCCGTCGCACGGGAAAGCCACGCCGCGGTCCGTTTGATTGACGGTCGGGTGCTCATCATCGGCGGACACCGGGGTCGTCGGGCGGACATCACGCTATACGCCTCGGCCGAGGCCTACGATCCACGCAGCGGGACCTTCAGTCCCGTCGGAGGGATGCGGAACCGGCGGCACAAGCATGACGCCGTCCTGCTGCAGGACGGCCGAGTGCTGGTGATGGGGGGGTCGGACGAGCGCGACAATCGGGGCATGTATCGGAGCACGGAACTCTTCGATCCGCGCACCAACGCCTTCTCGGAGGGCCCCGAGATGCAGCGTGAGCGGTACAAGCATGTCGGCAGTGCCGTCGTGCTGCCGAACGGCCAGGTACTCCTCGCCGGCGGCGCCGCCGAGGCCGAACTGTTCACCCCCGCGACGAACCGATTCTCGCTCGTAGCTGGGGCGGTACCCGTCGCCGGCCTCTTCTCCGCGGTGGCGCTGATCGGCACGACGGACGTCCTGATCACCGGCGGCTACGGCCATGATCGCGGGCCACAGGCCGCCGCGTGGCGCTACCGGCCGTAAGCGCCGCTACGGCTTCCAGCTCGGCCAGTTGTCGGTGGCCGCGTCGTTGGTGATCCGCGTCAACCCGGTGCCGTCACGCTTCATCACGTGAATTTCGAAATTGCCGCTGCGGTTGGAGGTGAAGATGATGTACTCGCCGTCCGGAGACCACGCGGGCGAGGCGTCGCCCCCCGGGTGATCTGTCATCCGGCGCAGGTTCGACCCATCGGCATTCATCAGGTAAATCTCGGCGTTGGTCACCCCGTGGCGCGTCGTCACGAAGACAATCTCGTCGCGCGTCGGTGACCACGACGGGTCCTGGTCGGTCCCCGGACTCTGGTGTGTCAATCCGATTTCGCCAGCGCCGGTCGCGTCCACCGCCCACACGTCATACTGATTGCCCTCGACCGGGAGAACCGTGCGATTCGTCTCGAAGGCGAAGCGCAACCCATCACGCGACCACTCGGGATCGGAATCGACATAGCCGACGCCGAGGACCACCGACACTTTACCGGTACCATTGGCGGCCATCTTCCACAGGGAGCCGCCACTGCTCGAGGCCGTATAGGCGATCTGCGTCCCGTTGGGTGACCATGACGCGAGATTGTCGGTCTCACCGGGGTTGTTCGTGAGATTGGTGACGCCCGTCCCTGTCCCGGTCATCCGGTACACCTCGCCGTTGCCGTCACGCTCGCTGGTGAAGACGATCGACGCCCCGTCGGGCGACCAATCCGGCTCCATGTCATTGGTCGGCGAATTCGTCAGGTTGGCCAAGCCGCCGCCGTCGAACCGCGATCGATAGATCTCGTAGTTGCCGGTGCGATTCGACATCCAGGCGAACTCCGCCCCCGCAATCGCCGGCGCAATCACGCCGAAAGTCGCCGTGCAGGAATAGGAGGCTGCGGCGTTGACCGTGAGCTCGGTCGTGGCGGTACCAGCAGAGGCCGGACACCCCGCAGACCAGCCCGTGAACTGTGCCCCTGCCCCCGGCTCGGCCATCAGTTTGACGATCACGGGCGCCGTGTAGCCCCCAGTCGCGGAACACCCTGTCCCCGTTCCGCTGCAGGCGATCGCGCCGAGGGTCGCGTCGTAGCCGCTGCCGACAGGGACCGCGGAGATCACCCGGCCATTGCCCACAACCGTGACGGTCAGCACCGCGTCGCCGCTTGGCTCGTCGTCATCCGGGTCGGTTGGGCCGGGCGACGAACTGCAGGATTGCAGACAGAAGACCGCGAGGAGTAGCGGGATTGGACCGCGGACGATGCGCCCGATCCGGGAGGGAACGACGAGAGAGGTCACGGAACCAACCTGGATGAGTTGGGGTTCGGGGGGGCCGGGAGGCGAGCATAGGGATACTGCCCGGTACCGCGGTCCGCAAGCGACGCATGGCACCGCCAGGATGGCGCCATCTGCAGGCCGCGCCTACACTTGAGGCGATCCGGCTGCATCCGCCCCCACCACGATCGGAGCACCCCATGGCCGAGACAAAGACGAAACCGACGAAGGTCAGCGTGACCGCCTACATCAATGCCATCGAGGATCCCGAGCGCCGCAAGGACTGCAAGACCCTCGTGACGATGATGACCAAGGTGACCACAGCGAAGCCCAAGATGTGGGGGCCGAGCATCATCGGCTTCGGCAGCTACCACTACAAGTACGATAGCGGCCACGAGGGCGACTCCTGCGTCGTCGGCTTCGCGTCCAGGGCGGCGGCGATCAGCGTCTACATCATGGGCGACTTTCCCGACCGCACCACCCTCCTCGGCAAACTCGGCAAGCACAAGATGGCCAAGGCGTGCCTCTACATTCGCCGACTTGCCGACGTGGACCTCGCGGTCCTCGAGAAGCTGGTGGCCGGCTCAGTCAAAGCGATGACCACGCGCTACGGCAAGACCGGCTGACGAGACCCCTACCCACTCGCCTCGTGTCCGAGGCCCAGGAGTTTGCATGAGCACACGCCCCACCAGTTGCCCCAAGTGCAATGGCCCGATGGAAGAGGGCTTCGTCCTCGACAAGGCACACTACGGCTCTCCCACGACACCGGAATGGCTCGAAGGGAAGCCGGAGCGCTCCTTCTGGACGGGGCTCCGGACCAAGGGGCACGATCGCTACCACGTGATGACCTACCGCTGCGAGCGCTGCGGCTATCTCGAGTCGTATGCCGACTCCGCTCCCATCTGATGGCGACGTCCCGTCGGCATCATGCGCTGCTTCTCGCCCTGACCTGCCTGCCGGTTGGCGTGGCCGCCGCGCAGACGGCCACGCTCGAGTCCCTGGCCTGGCGCACGCCCGCACTGCGCAGCCTGCGGAACGTCGTGACCCAGGATTCGCTCTTTGCCCCCGCCCTGCTGGCCTGCCGGGCGGCGTCGATCGCGCTGCAGGGGCAGGTGGTCGCCAAGCTGCTGGAGGGCGCCGACTCGGCCGCCGCGGCACGGCACACGGCGATCCCCGCGGCCCAGTGGGATGTCACCTGCCTGCTGCGCACGGTTGACACGCTCCCTGGGCTGTTTAGCCGCCCTGGCAGCGTGTCTCGCATCGAGGAAGTGGTGGGGTTGGCTCGTTCAGGAGGACTGGGCGTCGCGCAGCGCCAGACATTCGCGGAACGGCTCGCGGCGGCCACGCCGGCGATGCCAACCACGCCTGCCGCGCTCAAGGACGAAGTGCGCCAGGAATACCTTGCAGACTTCGTCCGCGATCGGCTCGGCGAAGACGAGAGCCTCCGGCGCGGCCAACAACTGCCCGACCTGAGTCGGCCGCCGGCGCCGCTCTCCGTGATCATGCCACCCGCCAACTTCCCCACGTCGATGTTCGGAAAGCAGGTCGTGGCGACATTCCGCCTTGGCCCTGACGGCGTCGTGGAGATCGTCTCGATGCAGCCCGAGATCGGCGATTCGACCTACCGGACGGCGCTGCTGACCACCTTCATGCGCTATCGGTTCCGCCCCGCCACCGACCAGCAGGGCCGCCCCGTCGGTGGTACCTACGTCTACACCTTCAGCTTCAACCGGGGGACCCGCCCCTAGTCACTCCGACTTGACCGATCCGACAAAGAGGATCGGCATGGTCGGCGTGGTCGAGCCGCCCGTCGGCTCCATCGTGACCGCGCTCGCCGCCACCGTGCCCGCGGGCAGCGTCACCTGCTCGATCAACGCGCGACCCTGGGCATCCGTCTGGAAGGTCACCGACGGCATGGGTACGCCATCGACGATGAACCAGAGTTGATAGACCTTCCCCGCTGGCGCCGTGTCGAGCGAGGCAATCGAGAGCAGCGCACTCTTTCGGACGCGATCGAGATAGACACGCACCGTCGGCTTGGCAGCGCCCGTCGAGGCGAGTGTCACCAATTCCACCCCCGGGTCCATCAGCCGCGCCAACAATGCCTCCCGCTCGGCCAGCGTGGTCGCCGTCTGCGCGGCGAGTGCCTGCGCCGCAGCAGTGGCTTCACGCTCGCGGTTGAGCTCACGCGACTGGACGGCGAGAACGCCGAGTGATGCCGCCAGGCCGAGGCCCAACCAGAGCGGCGCGCGAGATGGCCGCGGGGAACGGATCGGCGTCACGGGCGTCTCCGCGACCGCTGGTGGCGCCTCGGGGAGCCGGACCGCCTGTGCCATGACGCGTGCCTTGAGCTCCGACGGCAGGCGGGTCGGCGTGCTGAGCGCGAAGTCGGCCAAGGTCGCGCGCATCTCATCGACTCGGCGGGCCAGCGCACTGTCCGTCCCCAGGCGTGCCTCGAAAGCAGCGAGCTCGGCACCGTCGAGCATGCCGAGGACGTACTCCTCGACCAGGTCCATCAGTGCGTCATTCGACAGGTCGCTCACGTGTGTCCCCCAGGCCCGAGCGCCGCGACCAGGTCGCGCATCTTGCGCAGCCCGAGGCGGAGGCGCGTCTTGACCGTCCCCAACGGCTCGTTGAGCCGCTCGGCAATTTCCGTCTGTGACAGCCCCTCGAAATAGGCCAGCTCGATGGCCGTGCGCTGCGCATCCGGGAGCACCAGCAGGGCGTCTTGAATCCTGCGTGAGCGCTCGTCTGCCAGCACACCCGCGATCGGCGAGGCGAAGCCGCTCCCCATCGCCGGCGGCGCGGACGTCTCGGCCTCCGCGGCATCGGCCAGCTTCCCCCGACGCGACCGGGCCCGCAACAGGTCCAGAGCCCGACTCCTGGCGATGGTCACCAACCAGGCAGCGACGGACCCCCGCTCCCCCTCGAACCGGGCGGCCTCGCGCCACGCCTGCGCAAAGGTATCCACCACCACCTCTTCGGCATCGACTTGCTCCCGCGTGATGCGAAGCGCCAGACCGAGCAGGCCCGGAGCGTAGCGATCGTAGAGCGCGGACATGGCGGTCGCGTCCCCGCTTCTCATGGAACGCACGAGAGCGGAGTCGTCTGGGGGCAGGCGGTCGGCAGGATGTGGCATGCTGCGGGGGACGTTCCTTGGTGGGCTACCCGGCACAGAGTAGCAAGCCGAATCCTACCCCCTCGGGGAACCCCATCACAAGAGCGAGTCGTCACGGGAGACCCTGCGATGCCTCGCCCGGGAGGAAGACCAGGGTGCGACGGCGGCCGTCGATCCGTGCCTCCACGACGTTGACCTGATCATCAAACCGCTCATGCAGGAGCGTCGCCGCGATCCGCCCGTTCCGGAGGCCTTCGATTGCCTTCCCGCGGAGCGCGATGCGGAGCCGATCGCCCTCGCTGCTGATCTGGGACGGGGCCAGGTTGATGACTCGGTCGGCGGCGTCCCGAAGCACGAGCGTGCGCGACAAGTATGCGGCAATCGCCTCGGGTCGGTTCCCTGCGGGGAAGTCCGTCTCGTACACGAGCACCGTCGCCCGCACGTCGTGGCCGATGCCCAGGATGTCGATACGTGCCGCATGCACTGGATGCCACTCGGCGCCGGCGAGCAGTCCCACTGCCGCGAGGACCGCCATGACCCGCGGGGCCATCACCACGGGAGCCGACCCGCCGCGACCACCAACGCGGCCCCACCCACGGCCACGGAAGTCAGGCCGCAAGCGCCACCGCGTGGCGTCGTCTCGGCCGGAGGCAAGGACGGTTCCGATCGCCCAATCGGCCATTGTCAGCACCGAGACGATCGTGGCGAGGATGACGGCCTGCCCCAGCTCGATCCCGATATTGAAGCCGAGCAGTGGCAGGGCGATCCCGCCATCAAAGAGCTGTCCGAGCGTGGTCGCAAAGCCGGCGCCGTGCACCAGGCCGAAGAGCCCCGCGAGGGCGGGGCGTTGCCATCCCGCCGGGCGGGTGCCGCGGCTCCAGAGGTTCTCGATCGCGGCCACCACGATCGTGCACGGGATCAAGAACTCGACCAGTGCGCTCGGCACCGCGAGGAGGCCCAGCGCCACGAGCGCGAGGGTGATGCTGTGCCCGACCGTAAAGGCGCTCACCACCGCGAGGCCGTGCCGCCAATCGCGCAGGCGGTAACTGGCGGCGAGGGCCGCGAGGAAGAGGAGGTGATCGAGCGCTTCGAACGAGAGGAGGTGGCGGACGCCGACCATGATGAAGTCGGCGATCATCGCGTCATCCCCAGTGCCTTGGCATGCGCGTCCAGCAGTCGATCCTCAGTGCCCCATCGCAGTGCCTGGTGCATCGCCTGGCGCGCCTCATCAGTACGCCCTGCCTTGTGCAGCGCCCACGCGTAAACGTCATACCCCAGCACGTCCTTCCGGGTCAGCAGCTCTGCCTCGGCCTGCGCCAACACGGCTGGCACCTGTCTGCCACGATCCAGCAGCGCGAGCCGCCACTGCCGATGCCACGCCGTACCGGGGACCCCGGCAATCAGCGTCTCGAATGCACGGAACCGCTGCTCCGCTTCCTGATCGCGCCCCAAGCGTCGCATCGCCTCGGCGGCGAGTGCCAGCGCCAAGGGATCCCCACCGTGCGCCATCGCCGCTTCGGCATACTCGAGGGCGTCTGCTGGATCGTTGGTATCGAGCGCCAGTTGGGCCTGCGTCATCAGCACCCGCGCGTCATCGGGCGCGACGGCGGTGGCCGCCTGAAGTGCGCGTGACGCGAGCCGCGTCGCGCCGACGGTGCGTGCGAGATCCCCAATGCGCAGGTCATACCACGCGATCTGCTCCGCCGGCGTGAAGGCCATGCGACGGGCGTCTTCCCTGGCCTGCTCCAGCAGCGCCTTGGCATGACCCGCCCGGCCACGCATGGCCGCCCACCGGGCCACCCGCGCGGTCACGGCCGGATCCTCACCCCCGTGGTCCAGCGGGGTGAACAGCCGATCCGCCAAGGGATAGTCTCCCTGCTCGAGCGCAATCTCGGCGCGCAACGACTGCGCGCCATGCGAGGAGGGATCAGCCGTGAGCAAGGAATCGGTGGCGTCGGCCGCCTCGGCGAACCGGTGCTGTCCGATCAACGCGATGGCCAGGACGCGGAACGCCTCGCTGTTGTGCGCGCGTCGATTGACCAGCGATCGACGTGCCTCCTGCTCCGCAAGCAGCAAGTCGCCCGGACTGCCACGTTCACGCGCGCGCTGGAGATACAGCGCTGCCAACCGAAGCCGATCGAAGGCCCCGGTCGGATCGCGCTCCGCCCGCATCGTGTACCACGCGATGTCGGCATCACGCCGACTCCGTTCCCCGGCGACATCCCAACGCGGCGATGCCGCGACGCGCGTGTGACCGCGCATCGCCACCGCCGTCGCCACCCCGAAGGAGGCGATCACCGACGTGATGACGATCACACGCGCCCACCGCATTAGTTCTTCACCGCGAGGTACGGGAACGTGGTCAGGAAGTTCGAGTCGTTGGGTACGTTGTCGGACGCCAGCCCAGGCGAGACGTTGCTCGGGTCGAGCAGCGTGCCGAAGATGGCGCTCAGTCCGGCATCGACGACGTCATCGCTCAACTTGCGTCCGCCGTAGCCATCCGCGAGGGCCCAGCTGAGCCACCCGGCGCTGGCGATCGGCTTGTCGGTCTGCACGATCAGCATGTCGGGCAACAGCACGGTCGCCAGCGTGTTCTGCACCGTCGCGTTGCGGCCGGCCACGGTCGCGATGAAGTTCACGAACTCGGCGCGGATGGTGGTCGGGTCGACGGCCGGCCCGGTGCTGCCATGCAGGGCGTGGCTGCGCTTGGCGAGGAAGACCTCGCTCACCAGCGGATTGCCGAGGCGCTGCACCTGGTTGTACATCCGGGTGCCGTTGTCGGTCGGCATGGTGGTGCTGTCGCTGCTGCAGCCGGCGCCGACGAGCACGGCGACGAGCAGAAGCGGTGAGACGGCAAGACGGGTCATGGGGGCAAGCCTCAGGCGAGAGAAGGTGGTGTTCATCGGGAGATCGTGCCCCAGAGGCCGATCTTGGCGTTGCCACCGGCGGTGAGCTGCGCCGTCGGCAACTCGATCACCAGGGAGGCGACATTGGCGCCAAGCAGCACGTTGACGGCCTGTCCCACGGGACGAAACGCCGTGGCCGTGGCAGTCGACGGCGTGGAGAGCGGGCCGGTCCCGGGGCGGCGATCCGGGAGGATCCGGAAGAACTGCTCAAGGTCGATGAAGAACGGCTCGTCACGAACGCCGGCGTAGACCTGCATGCCGCTGGTCGATCCCAAGGTCGTGTTGATCGTGCCGGTCACCGCCGGCTCCATGGACGAGACGACGTTCTGCATCGCCCCACGGACCGTGGGTGCGAACGGGCCGCGGACGAAGACCTTCTGGTTGGCGCCGGTGCCGGTGAAGGTCACCTGCAGCACGAGGTCCTCGAGGGCGTCCCCAGTGTTGTCGATCTTGATCTGGTAGAGGAGGTTCGGATCGAACGACGATGACGCCGCCTCGGCGGGGGTGATGAACGGGTGCGAGTTCAGCACCAGCGCGATCCGACCGGCGGTGGTCGGGAAGGCGTAGAAGTCGGTCAGGTCCTGTGTCGGGTTGAGCTCGACGTCGGCGGTGTCCTGGTGGTCGGAGGCCTGGACGAGTTGCCAAGCGCCGGTCAGGGCCACGACGCCGAGGACGGCGGCGAGACCGAGCCGCACGGTTCGGGAGGGGGTGTTCATCCTGGTGGTACTCCTGGTGGAGGTGGTCGTGCTTCTGCACGCATCAGGGGTACGGCACCGGCCGGGGATCGGATCTCTCCACGCCCTGCCGGGGGCGAGGGGTGTCCATTTTCGGCCCCGGGCCCCACATTTCCGACTCTCCCTTTCGCCAATCGACGGCCCCATGACTGCACCCCCTCCCGTGCGCAGCCAGTCCTCCTATTTCTGGCTCTGCCTCGCGCTCTCGGCGACGGTGTTCTACGGCTTCTCCATCACCTACTTCCAGCCAATGCTGGCGGGGGCGTACCCCGAGTCCTCGACCACCGTCCACATTCACGGCTGGACCTTCTTCCTCTTCTACCTCCTCCTCCCCCTCCAGGCGTGCCTGATCCGGGCCCGCCGGGTGGCCTGGCACCGCGCCCTCGGCACACTGAGTCTCGGACTCGCCGCGGCGATGATCGGCACCGGCATGGTCGTCATCGGGACGCAAATGAACCTCTCGCTTCAACCCGATGGCTCGCCGTTCTGGCAGGGGATGGGGCTGGCCGTCTTTTCGACCCTGATCCTCTTCACCCTCTTCTTCACGCGCGGGATCCTGGCACGCCGCGATCGGGACCGACACCGCCGCTTCATGCTGCTGGCCAGTGCCGGCGGGATGGGTGCTGCCGGCTTTCGGGTCATGACCCAGGTGCTTGGCTTCTCGATCGCAGCCGGCGTCGTCGGCATCCTGATTCCGAATCTCTTCATCGTGGCCGCGATCCTGATTGATCGCCGCCGGGGGCGTCCGTTCCATCCGGTCTATCGCACGGGCCTTCCGCTCTCGGTGGGGCTGGAAGTCGCTGCCTTCCTGATCACCCCGACGCCGGTGGGCCGTGCGCTCGCTGAAGCCCTCGCCTCGGTTGGCCGGGCACTCGCTCCTCTCTACTGAGACCACGACCCATGCTGCTCACCGCTCCCGCCCTGATCGGCATCGCACTGCAAGCGCAGTTGATTGCCACCCTGCCCCGCACGCCGCTGCCCAAGCCGGCTCCGGGGGTGGCCCACGCCGGGGTGCACCAGAACACCGCCGCCGCGGGGCGACTCGTGGGGACGACGCTGACCCTCGCGGTCGACATCGTGGAAAGCGGGTGGAAGCCGGAAGGGGCAGACGACCCCGAAGTGCCGATCCTCGCCTTCGCCGAGCATGGCAAGCAGGCGACCGTCCCGGGCCCACTTGTCCGCGTGCCGCTCGGGACGACCATCGCCCTGACGCTTCGCAACACGACCGACTCTGCGCTGGTCATTGGCGGGTTCCGCTCATCGCTCGCCGCGGAGCGCGACACGATCCAGCTCCCGAAAGGGGCCACGCGGGTCATCCGCTTCCGGGCGAACGCCGCCGGCACCTTTGCCTACTGGGGAGCCTTCCTCGGCACCGACCCGATGGATCGCCTCTGGAAAGACAGCCAGCTCAACGGGGCGATTGTCGTCGATGCCCCTGGGGCCTCCACGCGCGACCACATCCTCGTGCTGAGCGAGTGGTTCCATCCGTACGAGGAGAACCGCCCCTTCGAGGTCGTCTCCGTGATCAATGGCAAGGGGTGGCCGTACACCGAGACCATCAACCTGACGCAGAACGACTCGACCCGCTTTCGCGTCGTGAACATGACGGCGCTCTACCACCCGCTCCATCTGCACGGCTTCTACTACCGGATTGAATCGCACGGCACGGGGCGAAAGGATGTCGCCGTGCCGATGGCGCTGCGCCACCTCTCAAACACCGACCTGATCGCGCCGGGCAATACCGTCACCTTCTCCTTCCTCCCCTCGACGCCCGGCAACTGGCTCTTCCACTGTCACTTCTCCTTCCATGTGGACGAGACGGTCACGCTGAGTGGCTCGCCGAAGGATTCGGCGGAGGCGGCGGCCATGGCGGCGATGCCGAGCGGACCGCACACGATGGCGAGCACAGAGGGCCACTCGATGCGAGGCCTCGCGATCGGGATCAAGGTGGCGCCGGCGCCGAGTTATGTGCCGACCTCGACGGCCAACGCGCGCGACATGCGGCTCTTCATCCAGAAGAAACCGAACGCCCTGATGACGGGGGCACCAGCCTACGGCTTCGTGCTGCAATCGGGCCCGAAGGAACCGGCCAAGGACTCGGTGAACCTTCCCGGCCCGGTACTCGAGCTGGTGCGTGGCAAGCCGGTCCGCATCCTCATGAAGAACAACCTCGACGAACCGTCGTCGGTGCACTGGCACGGACTCGAAATCGAGAGCTTCCCGGATGGTGTCCCGCACTGGAGTGGGCTGGGCGACAAGGTCTATTCGCAGATTGCTGCGCACGATTCCTTCGTGGCGGAGTTCACGCCACCCCGGTCGGGGACGTACCCGTACCACTCGCACTTCAATGACCGGCACCAGATGCTCGCCGGGATGTACGGTGCGCTGATCGTGACCGATGGCCCGCGTGACTTGACGCACGACCACCTGATCGTCGCCGGTGGTGGTGGCCCCGAACTGGAGCGGAAGGCCGAGAGTTTCTATGCGCTGGTCAATGGGCGGCGGTTCCCTCGGCCACTGCGCCTGACCGTCGGCGAGACGCACCGCCTTCGCATCGTCTCGGTCCACCCGGACTGGCGGATCGCCTTCACCCTCCAGAACGATTCGTCGCTCGCACGTTGGCGGCCGATCGCCAAGGACGGCGCCGATCTGCCGGCCGCGATGCGGATGTCCCGTGCCGCACATGTCGAGATGGGGCCCGGCCAGACGGCCGACTTCACCTTCACCCCCACCCGCCCCGGCACCTGGCGGATGGAGATCCGGTCGGTCGAGACCGGGTGGTTCATCCCGCTTGAGGTGATCGTCGCGCCGAAGGGGCCGAAGCGGTAATTCCGGGCGGATGGCGGTAGTTTTCGGCTGATCCTGATTCCGGGGCGGGCATGAGCGAGCGGGAGTACGACGACGAGGAAGTGGCGGCCATCTTTCAACGGGCCGCTTCGCCGGAACATGCGAGCGTCGCCGCGCCCGGTCAGGGGAAGGGACTCACGCTTGCGGCGCTGCAGGAGATCGGGCGGGAAGTCGGCATCGCCCCGGAATCGATCGCCTCCGCCGCGCAATCGCTTGAGCAGGCACCGCGCGCCAAGCCCGCCAGCGTGCTCGGTGTCCGGATCGGCGTGGTGGACGCGGCCGAGTTCGACCGCCCGATCAGCGACCCGGAATGGGAACGGCTGGTCTCCGATCTGCGGACGACCTTCAACGCGGCCGGCGTCGTGCGCTACGACGGTCCCTTCCGCCAGTGGAGCAACGGCAACCTGAAGGTCCTGGCGGAGCCAACGGCCACCGGGCATCGGCTGCGCTTCCAAACCATCAACAGCGCCGCGCAAGGGATGATCAGCGCCGGCCTCGGCGCGTTCATCGCCGCGACCGGGGCGCTCCTGGTTGCGCCGAATGCGCCAAGCGCCGGTGCGGCCTTCCTGGCGCTCGGTGGCTCGGCAGCACTTGGCGTCGGGTGGTGGCGCCTCAAGGGGTGGGCAAGCCAACGGCAGGCCCAGTTCTCCGCGCTCGTGGGCCGGTATCGCGGGGCCCGCATCCTCCCGCCTGGGGTGGAGTAGCCGGTGGCGCTGACCGCGACGATCTACAATCTCGACATCCAGCTGGCCGACGTCGACCGCAACGTCTACGAAGAGCTGGCCCTCCGGGTCGCCTGCCACCCGTCGGAGTCGCCGGAGTACCTGATTGCCCGGGTGCTGGCGTACTGCCTCGAGTACACCGAGGGGATCGCGTTCGGTCGTGGGATCTCCGAGCCGGATGATCCACCGATCGCTGTCCGCGATCTGACCGGCAGCCTGCTCGCCTGGATCGAGATCGGCTCGCCCGATGCCGCACGGCTCCACAAGGCGAGCAAGGCGGCACCGCGAGTGGCGGTGTACACGCACAAGGAGCCTCGCACGCTGCTGCGACAACTCGAGGGCGAGAAGATCTACCGTGCCGAGGCGCTCGAGCTGTACGCGTTCGACCGGGCACTCATCGATGGCCTCGTGGAACTGCTCGACCGGCGCACCAAGCTGGCGCTCTCCATCTCCGATCGGGAGATCTACGCGACGGTCGGTGACGTCACCGTCTCCGGCGCGGTGGAGCGGCACGCCCTCATCCCCTAGCACCTCCCCGAATCACCCTCACTCGCGGCGAGCATTCCATGGAACGACGCCCTTTCGTGCGGTTGGCAGGACTCTCGGCACTCACCGGCCTCTTCGGCGCCCGCCAGACCGCCTGGGCCAGCACCCCTGCCCTCGCAGCGCCTCGCCCTGCGCCCGGCAGCTGGAGCTTCGTCCTCCTCCCCGACACGCAGTGCTACAGCGAATCCTACCCTGATGTCTTCATGGCGCAGACGGAGTGGATCGCGCGGCAGCGCCAGGCGCGCAACATCCAGTTTGTCCTCCACCTCGGCGACATCACCAACAACAACGTCCACCCCGAGTGGATCAATGCGCGTCGCGCGATGGACGTGCTGCGCCAGGCGGGGATCCCGCACCTGCTGGTGCCCGGCAATCACGACATGGGCACCTGGGGGAACGCCGACTCGCGCGAGTCCTTCTTCAGCGACTACTTCATCCAGCGGAATGCGCGGGTTGGCGGTGAATCGGAGAACGCCTTTCTCCGGGTCACCGTCGGCGAGGCGAAGTTCCTGATTGTCGGCCTCGAGTTCGGCCCGCGCGACAAGGTGGTCGACTGGGCCAACGAGATCGTCGCCAAGTATCCCGACCACCACGCGATCCTGGTGACCCACGCCTACATGTACTCCGACGACCAGCGCTTCCATTGGACCGGCCCCGGCAAGGCGCAGAGCTGGAATCCCAACGCCTACCCCGTCGGCACCAACCCGGCGCTCGCGGCCGAAGGCGTGAACGATGGCGAGGCGCTCTGGCAGAAGTTGGTGAGCCGACACAGACAGTTCCTCTTCACCTTCAACGGCCACGTCCTCAACGACGGCATCGGCACCCTCGAGAGCAAGGCGCCGTTGGGCCACTCGGTGCACCAGATGCTCGTCAACTACCAGTGCGGTGTGACCCCCGACCGGAAGAAGGGTGGCGGCGGCTTCCTCCGGCTGGTCGAGGTCCAGGCCGACGGTCGCACGGTGAACATCAGCGACTACTCGCCCTACTATGACCAGTGGTTGACGGAACCGGATCGGAAGTTCACCATTGCGGTCGACCGCGACCTCAACAAGCCGTTCGCACCATGAACCTGCCGTCCTGCTGACGGCCCGGGCCTCGTGCCCATCCCCGCTCCACCCACGGAGAACACCATGCGCCGATTGATGCTGGTCCTGAGCACCGCCGTTGTGATGGGCTGCGCCAAGAAGGAAGAGGCGCCGCCCGAAGTGGTCACCGAGCCGCCGGCACCGGTCGCCCCGGCGCCGATCGACATGGCCGCCGTCGCCGGGACGTGGGAGATGAAGACGATGGGGGCCACGTCCGACAGCGTGCTGACCACCTTCACCCTCGAGGCCTCGGCGGACACCGCGGGCTGGCTGATGGCCTTCCCGAAGCGGACGCCGATGAAGCTGAGCATCACCGTCTCGGGCGACAGCATCATGTCGGTGAGTCCGCAATACGAGAGCGTCCTCCGGAAGGGGGCCAAGGTGCAAACCAACACCGTCTTCCACCTGGTCGGCGACAAGTTGGTCGGGCGCACAACGGCCCACTACACGGGGGCCGGCGCGGATTCGGTGGTGACCTTGCGGAGCGAGGGGACCAAGCTGCCGAAGTAGTCAGGCGTCGGGCAGTGGCGGGACGCGACGGGTGGTCGCCCAATCGGGCGGCCACCCGTCGTCGGTTCAGCGGTTGGCCAGTTCGAACTCCTTCATGAAGTCCACCAGCGCCACCACGCTGTCGCGCGGGCAGGCGTTGTAGATGCTCGCACGGATGCCGCCGGCCGAACGGTGGCCCTTCAGTCCTTCCATGCCGCGCTTCCCTGCCTCAGCCAGGAACTTGCTGTCGAGCTCATCGCTGGCAGAGCGGAAGACCACGTTCATGTGCGAGCGGCTGTCGGCGTGCACGGGCGTCCGGAACATCATGCTCTGGTCCAGGAAGTCATAGAGCAGCGCGGCCTTCTCGGCATTGCGTTCCGCCATCGCGCCGAGGCCGCCGGTTTCCCGGATCCACTTCAGCACCAACCCGACCATGTAGATCGCGAAGGTCGGCGGGGTGTTGTAGAGCGACCGCTCCTTCACGTACGTGCGGTACTGCAGCATCGTCGGGAGCGAGGCCGGGGCACGGTCCGCGAGGTCGTCGCGGATGATCGCCATCACGACGCCGGACGGGCCGAGATTCTTCTGGGCACCGGCATAGATGAGGCCGTACTTGCTGACGTCGAGCGGGCGGCTGAACATGTCGCTCGAGGTGTCGGCGATCAGCGGCACGCCTTCCGGCACCGGCGGCAGCTCGCTCCACTGCGTGCCATAGATGGTGTTGTTCGTGGTGATGTGGACGTACGCCGGCGCGGACGAGTAGGCGATCTCCGCCACGTCGGGGATCCGGGTGAACTTCGACCCGGCCGCCGACACCGCCACATGGGTCGCGCCGAACTTCGCCGCTTCCTGGACCGCCTTCTCCGACCAGACCCCGGTGACGAGGTAGTCGGCGGTCTCGCCGGCGGGGAGCAGGTTCATCGGCACCATGGCAAACTGCTGCGAGGCGCCGCCCTGCATGAAGATCACCTTGTAGTGGTCGGGAATCCCCGCCAGTTGCCGCGCTTCCTCCTCGGCGTCCGTGATGATCTTCTCGAATAACTTGCCCCGGTGGCTGTGCTCCGCCACCCCCATCCCGCTGCCGCCGATGTTCCAGATGTCCTGCTGTGCCTGCCGCAGCACCGACTCCGGAAGGACGCCTGGTCCGGCACCGAAGTTGTGGATCCGCTCTGTCATGATCGAGGTTCCCGCTCGCGAAGGATTAGGCGATGGCCGTGAGGTCAACGCTCAGGATGTGCGGATTGCCGCTGCGAATCTCCGCCAGAGCAGCGTCCGATGGCGCCGAGCCGAGCTGAATGCGGGCTGCCGCGGCCTCGGCACCATGGTAGGGGATGTTCTCGACCTCCTCGACATTGACGGAAGCTTCGGCAAGCACCCGGAACACATGCGCCAGCACACCGGGGCGGTTCTGGTGGCGGACCGTGAGCACGTGCGTCGCGGCGCTGCGCGCAAGGCGATTGACGCAGTACGGCGCCACGCCGGTCTTTGCGAAGGCCTCGACGATTCGCACCACCTCCTGCGCGATGGCGATCTGCGCCTGATCCGTCGAGGCACCAACATGGTGCGTCCCGTAGACCCCGGGGAGATCGGCAATGGCGGGCTTGAACTCCGCCTTTCCGCCGCCTGGCTCGCCGTCGAAGACGTCGAGACCAACGCGGAGTCCTCGCTCCGTGACGGCTGCCGCAAGTGCCACCTCGTCCACCACACTGCCACGGGAAGCGTTGATGAGGTATGCCCCCGGCTTCATTGCCGCGAGGAACTCGGCGTTGACCAGCTTCTTGGTCTCCGCGCCGCCGGCGACATTGATCGAGACGGCGTCGGAGTGTCGCGCGACCTCGAGCGGCGTCTCGCAGTACCCTACCCCGATCCGGTCGGCCTCCTCGTTGGTGAGGTTCCGCGAGTAGGCGACCACGTGCATGCCGAACGCCTGGGCCCGCTTCGCGATCTCGCGACCAATCTGACCGAGCCCGACGATGCCGAGGGTGCGGCCGTAGACTCCGCGCGCCTTGGAGTACTCGCCCTTGCGCCACTCGCCGCGCCGCAGGTCGGCGACCTGATCCGGAATCCGGCGGTCCATGCCGAGGAGGAGCCCCATCACCAGCTCCGCAACCGCGATCGAGTTCTTGCCCGGCGTGTTGGCGACGAAGACCCCGAGGCGCGAGGCGGCGGCGACATCAATCGAGTCGATGCCGGCGCCGGCACGGATCACCAGCGAGAGGGCCGGACCGGCCGCCAATGCGGCCTCGCTCACCTTCTTGCCGCGCACGATGAGCACTTTGGGATTCACCTCGGCGATGGTGGCCGGGAGTTCCTCCATGGCACCATCGGGCCGAAGCACCACGTCACAGCCGAGATCCTTCAGTCCATCGACGCCCACGGTTTCGAACTTGTCTGCGACCAGCACTTTCATTGCGTTGCCCCTCCCGGGGTCATGGGGTCGAAGGTGTGGACGAAGAACCCGCTCTTCAGCTTGGGTTCGAACCAGGTGGACTTGGGCGGCATGATCGCGCCGGCGTCGGCAATGGCCATCAGCTGTGCGACCGACACGGGATACATCGCGAAGGCCACCGCGTCCTGGCCGGAATCCACCCGACGTTCGAGCTCGGCGGTCCCGCGGATGCCGCCCACGAAGTCGATCCGCTGATCGATGCGCACGTCGCCGATCCCGAGGATCGGTGCGAGCACGCGCTCGTGAAGCAACGACGCGTCGAGCGAGCCGATCGGATCGTCGGCAGCGACGGAGGCCGAGTCGAGCCGCAACCTGTGCCAGCTGCCGTCGACATAGATGCCGAACGTCCCGGCCGCATCGGGCACCGGTGTCGTGGTTGGGGTCAGGGTGCCCACCGCGGCGAGCCGCGAAAGAAACGCCGCCGGGGTGAGGCCATGCAGATCCTTCACGACGCGATTGTACGAGAGGATGTGGAGCTGATCCGACGGAAAGAGCACCGCGAGGAACCAATTGTAGTCTTCATCGCCGGTATGATGCGGGTTGGCCGCTCGCAGCGCCTTGCCGGTGCGCCACGCGGAGGCACAGCGGTGGTGTCCATCGGCTACATAGCAATCCGGCATCGCCGCGAAGGCGGCAGCATAGGCGTCGGTGGCACTGACACGCCAGACGCGCTGGCGCACCCCATCGTAGGTGACCAGATCGTACAGCGGCTCCTGCGCCATCGTGGTGGCGTTGAGCGCGGCCAACGAGGCTTCCGGCCGGTGCGTCAGGAAGACCGGCTCCGCGTGCGCGGCGAGGGTCAGCACGTGGCGAGTGCGGTCGTCCTCTTTGTCGGGCCGCGTCTTCTCATGCTTCTTGATCAGGTCGGCTTCGTAGTCGTCGACATGCACTCGACCGACCACGCCGACCTGCGACTTCCCCTCGCGGGTCAGCTCGTAGAGGTAGAAGGCCGGCGCATCGTCGTGGATGAAGGTGCCGTTGCCGAGGACCAGGTCGAGGTTCTCCTTGGCCTTGGCGTAGATCCGATCGTCGTGCGGGTCGGTGTCTGGGGGGAGGTCGATGTCGGACCGTCCCACGTGGAGAAAGGAGAGCGGATTGCCGGCGGCCAGGGCAGCTGCCTCGGCGCGGTTGACGACATCGTAGGGCGGCGCGACGACGCGATCGACCAGATCGGGCCTGGGACGCCACGCACGGAATGGGCTGAAGCGGATACGCCCTCCGGGGGAGGTGCAGGTGCGAGGGGGGAACCTCGGATGATACCCCCGGCGGGCCACCGGCAGGTAGTCGGACCGGTGCGTGTCGACCCTTGACGGGTACGCCCAGCGGGCCGAGAATGGGGTGGCCGGACCCCGGCCGATCCTGCGATTCCGCCTTCCCCGCCACCGACTGTCCTCATGACCTGGCTCGCCTCGATCGCCGTAGCCATCCTCTCCGGCCTCCTCACCATGCTGGCCGCAGGCTTCGTGGCCACCCTGGCCGTGGATTGGCACCGGATCTCCTCGTTCGAGGGCAACTCGGGCTACTTCGTCGTGGGGCTGGGGCTCGTCGGGCTGGTCGGCGGGCTCCTCGTCGGCTTCGTGGTCTCACGCTACCTCGGTCCCGGATTCTTCAAGGCGCTGGGGGTAGCCCTCCTGATCACCTGCAGCTGCATCGGCCTCATCGGAGGGATCTCCCGGTTGATGGCGGACGTGCCACCGACCCTCGGCGGCGAGACAGTGGCGCTGGCCGTCGAGTTCCGCTGGCCAGCCGGTCAGCCGCTCCCTGCCGCTGACTCGGCCGAGTGGTTCCTCCGGTTGCACTCGGCGACTGGCGGGACGTTGCGGACCAGCCGCAACGGCCCCCTCTGGCGCGAAGATGCACGCATGGAGGATGGCCGCTGGATCGTGCCGGGCGCCGTCTCGCTCTTCACCGAACGGGGCGACCGGATCATCGACGTGGTCCCCGACAGCATTCTCAAGAACGGTTTCAGGGTCCCGATCGGGCGCTCGCCGAAGCGGAGTCAACTCGAATGGAGCGAGTGGCTCCCTCGCAAGCCTGGCGACGACGGCATCACGTTCCGCTTCCGCGTCGTGCCAGCCAATCAGCCGCTCCGCACCGAAGCGTTCGGCCCCTTCGAGGTCACCACCATCGCGCGCTGGCTGGGGGAAGTGACCTACGCTGGCCAGCCGCCAATGTGGAGCGCGACCGCGGAATTCCGGATCCGACACCGGGGACAGCCCGTCGTGATCCCGCACCGGCCAGATTCTGTCGAGACGGTGACGCCGGTCGAGCTCGCGACGGCCGTCGCCGCCGTACGTGGTCCGACGCCGGCGCTGATGGTCCAGGTCACCATCGAGCAGGGCGTGGGCACCTGCTACCTGCTGGTGAGTACGGCCGGAGCACCGCGGATCGAGCGCGTCGGATCATGTGCCCATCCCATGCAACTCGCCCCGCTCACCAACGATGCGGCAGAACTGGCTACCACGACGCTGATGCCCGAAGGGCGCTTTGATCGCACCTCGTTCGCCCGATCGCGCTATTACCTCTTGGCCAACCATCTCTTCGACAGCGAGACGATGACCCTGCGGCCGTATGACAGTGCCGATCAGTCGCAGCTGATCGACCGGTTGCCGCCGATCGGGATCGCGCCGGATGCGCAGAGCTTTGTGCGCGCGGAATGGGACAGGGACACCACGGGCAAGTTGGTGTTGGCCGTCACCCGGCTTGATGGAGGTCCCCGCTACCGGATGTCGGTGGATGCGGCACGGATGCGCTACTTCGTGATCGACCACGTCGACCAGGCGTGGCTGCAGCGTCACTTCGAGTGGCGGCACGAGCCCGGACACCTCGACTCGCTGGTGCCCCGAGCGAGCTTCGCCCCGATGCCGTATCGGGGGACGCTCTCCACTGCATCCGATTACCGCGAATATCGCCTTGGCCCCGCCCTGCCCGGGCTGCGGCCAGCGGTGATCGATTGGCTGGTGGCTGAGTTCAAAGCAGAGCGTGTCACCAGCGACGAGTCGGCGTTTGCGCAAGAAGTGAAGATCGGGGAAACCGTGCTCCATGTCAGCTACAGCCCCGATGGTGAGTCACACGTCGGGATCTGGATGGATCGTGGACCCGACACCAGGCTGGTGGCCGAGATTGCACGGCGGCTCGACGCCGCGCTCGCGACGTATCGGTTCGACCAGTTCATCGGACAACCGCCGTCTTCGACACCCTGAGCCCGCTCCAAGGAGCGATATCCCGGCCCCGGGGTACGGCAGTAGGTTCACGGTTCACCCCGATATCTGGAGCGCCGCATGTCCGTCGCCAAGGTTGCCGAACTGATCGCCGAGTCGAACAAGAGCTTCAAGGACGCCATTGAAGAGGGCGTGGCCCGTGCCCACAAGACCATCCGCAACGTGACGGGCGCGTGGGTTGAGGGGCAGAAGGTCATCGTGAAGGAGGGGAAGATCGTGGCCTTTCGCGTGATCCTGAAAGTCACCTTCGTGCTCGACGACTGATCCGTGGAGTCGACGCCCTGACGCGCGATCCCGTGGCGCCTGGGGCGCTGACCCATCTTCGCCGGGTGACCACCTGGCTGGATGATGGCATCCGCGTGCCCGGCACGTCGTTCCGATTCGGTATGGACCCGATTCTCGGCCTCGTGCCGGGCGTCGGCGATGCCGCCGGTGCCGCCCTCTCCGCCGGCGATCGTGGCCGCGGCGGTGCGGCAGGGGGTCTCGCGCTTCACCTTGACGCGGATGGCGGGGAACGTGGCCCTCGACGCCACGCTCGGCATCGTCCCGCTCCTGGGCGACCTCTTCGACGCGGCCTGGAAGGCCAATCGGCGAAACCTCATCCTCCTCGAACGGCACCTGAGCGAGCCGCCGACCGCGGCGCGCGCCGATCGCCGCTTCGTGGTGGTGCTGGTCGGGGCACTGGTCGTCCTGGTTGGCGCCTTGATGCTCGCCGGCGCGATGCTGAGCGTGGCCATACTGCAGTGGCTGTTCGCCCGCGTGTAAATTGCGGGGGACGTGGTCATCTGTCGCCCCGGTACTTCTGGAGGATCGCCTGCTCCCCTCGACCCGACGCCTTCGCCCCGCCTTCCTGCTCGCCCTGACGACCGCGGTCGTCGCCGGCTGCCAGCAGGACACGCCCCAGAAGGCGGTGACCGCACTCTATGACATCCTTCGGGACGCCAAGGTGACCGGCGCGCCGACGGTCGAACAGCTCGCCCGCATGGCGCCCCACCTTGGCAACGAATTGCACGCGACCCTCGACAGCGCGCACCTCCGTCGAGAGGCCGACGTGCTGGCCCAGTCGGGTGAGAAGCCGGCGTTTGCCGAGGGCGATCTCTTCTCGTCGCTCTTCGAGGGCGCGACGTCGGTGGCTCCGGACGCAGCAGGAGCCGACGCCCCGGTGCATCGGCTAGTGGTCCGGTTCCGCAACGACAGTGTCTCGCCCGTGGTCGAGTGGACCGACACGGCAGTGGTGGCGATGGAGAGCGGACACTGGGTGGTCACCGACATTCGGTACGGCGGAAGTTGGCCCCTTGCCAATCGAGGGAGTCTCGTCGCCTCCCTGCAGGCCGTGCTGCATCCCCCGAAGTACGTCAAGTGGCAGCTTGAGATGGACGGCATCGGACTGGGGCGCGTTGGCATGACAGTCGCTGCGGCCGAGCGCGTCCTCGGGCCGGCCAAGGTGGAGCGCATCGAGGCAGGCGCGGTGTGCGGCTATGCCAACTTCGCCAAGCTGCCGAAGGGAGTCTCCTTCATGGTCGCTGGCGACACCCTCGTCCGCGCCAACGTCAGCACCGAAGGCGTGCGCACCGCGGAGGGGATCGGCGTCGGAAGCCCCGAGGCGGCCGTGCGTGCCGTGTACGGCAACCGGATGACGGTCGAGCCGCATCCCTACGAGGCCCCGATCGGCCACTATCTCGTGGTGACCGACGCGAGTCGACCCGGCTTCCAGATGATCTTCGAGACGAACGGCACGTCGGTGACCACCTTCCGGGCCGGGCGATTGCCGGAAGTGCGCCTGGTCGAGGGATGCGCCTGACCCGCTAGCCCCGTGGGTGGAACTTCCGGTGCACGTTCCGCAGGTAGTCGCGGTCCACGTGGGTGTAGATCTGCGTGGTCGAGAGGTCGGCGTGGCCGAGCATCTCCTGCACCGCCCGCAGGTCCGCGCCCCCTTCGAGCAGGTGCGTCGCAAACGAATGCCGCAGTGTGTGGGGCGTCACGCGCTTGGTGATTCCCGCTTGCGCGGCCCGCTTCTTTACAATGCCCCAGGCACCGACCCGGCTCAACGGCTCCCCACGCGCGTTCAACAGCACCCTGCCCTGTGACTTTCCGCGGTCGAGTTCGGCGCGCGTGGTGTGCAGATACACCGACACCGCGCTCACGATCGGACGCCCGATCGGCACCAGCCGCTCCTTCCGCCCCTTCCCGAATGCACGCACCAGCCCATCACCGAGCAGCAGGTCGGTGAGTCCCATGTCGCAGAGCTCCGAGACACGCAGACCGGCCCCGTAGGCCAGCTCGAGCATCGCGCGATCCCGCCATGCGAGGGTCTCGTCCACCTGCGGCGCAGCGAGGAGGCGGTCCACCTCCTCCACGGAGAGCGTGTCGGGGAGTGTCCGCCACTTCTTCGGTGTCTCGAGCCGATCACTCGGATCCTTCTCGACCAACCCCTCGGCCGCCATGAAGGCGAACCACGTTCGCAGCGACGACACGTGCCGGCGAATCGTGGCGCCGCTCAATTCGAGGTCCTTCAACAGGAAGATGAACTCGCGCAGGAGCGGTGTCGTCAACTGCCGCGGCTCGGTGATCCCCTTCGACCGGGCAAAGGAGACCAGCCGAGACAAGTCGCGCTGGTACGCCTCGATCGTGTTGGGCGAGTGCCCTGCTTCGAGGGAGAGGTGATCGCGGAAGGAGGGGAGGTGAAACGCGGCCACCAATTCCGGGGGGAGGTCGCCGAGGCTCACGGTGCCAGGCGCTTCCGTCGGCGCCACCAGATGAGGCCGCCGATCGCGATCAGCACCAACAGCCCGATGCCGGCCACCTTGTTGAACTGATTCACCCAGCCAATCACCGTCTCCCAATTCTCGCCAAGCTTCGCCGCGGCGAGAATGATCCCACCGTACCAGAGTGCGGAGGCGAAGAAAATCGGCACCAGCGCGCGAAACGGCCCGAGGTGGATCAGCCCCGTGAAGGGCGCCACGACCGCACGCACCCCAGGGAGGAGCCGCCCGACGAAGAGACCGAGCAGGCCGAACCGCTGGTACTCCTTCCGGACAATGGCGAGCCCCTGCTCCGGGAGGAAGCGCTTGGCGAAGCCGGATTCGAAGAGGGTGTGGGAGTGGCGCGCGGCGAGCCAGTACATCCCCATGGCACCGCCAACATTGGCAACCAGGGTGATCGCGAAGATGATCCGCGCGTCGATGATGCCGCGATAGGAGAGGAAGGCACCGAGGGCAATCGCGGTGTCGGCCGGAAAGGGCGGGAAGATGTTCTCGACGGCGGCGAGGAGCGCAATCACCGCATAGATGGCGACCGGCGGGAGCCCCGCCAGCCATTCCACCATCGCGGCCATCAGACGGGCCGCAGCGTCGCGACGGCGATCACGGCAATCCCTTCGCCGCGGCCGAGGAACCCCATCCCCTCGTTGGTCTTGGCCTTGAGCGACACCGCCCCATCGCCGACACCCAGCGCCTCGGCGAGGCGCGCCTGCATCGCGGGGACATGCGGCGCCAGCTTCGGCGCCTGCGCGATGACGGTGATGTCGCACTGCTGCATGGTCCAGCCGGCGGCAATCACGCGGCGGTGCGCCTCGATCAGCAGCGGAATCGAGTCGGCATTGGCGTAGGCCGGATCGGTGTCGGGGAAGAGCCGGCCAATGTCGCCCAGCGCGGCGGCGCCAAGGAGCGCGTCGGTGAGGGCGTGCGAAACCGCATCGGCGTCGGAGTGGCCGACGAGGCCGAGGGAGTACGGAATCGTCACGCCGCCGAGGATCAGCGGGCGTCCGGCACCGAAACGGTGCGAGTCGTAGCCGATCCCGACGCGAATCACGCGACCGCCGCCAACGGCGATTCGATGAGCGAGTAGTCCTGGCGACGCCGGGCCGGGTGCATGCCGGCATCACGAATGGCGCGCTCCATCTCCTCGATCGTGGCGCGGTACGTGGTGCCAGCGGCGGAGACGACGTTCTCCTCCATCATCAGCGACCCGAAGTCATTCGCGCCGAAGCGGAGGGCCACCTGCCCCACCTTCAGCCCCATCGTCACCCAGCTGGCCTGCATGTTGGGAATGTTGTCGACGAGGATGCGCGCGGTAGCCAGCGTGCGGAGGTAGGTGACGGCGTCCGTCTTGACGCGGTCGCTCATTGCCGTCCCTTCGGGCTGCAGCGGCCAGCAGATGAACGCCGTGAACCCGCCGGTGCGCGCCTGCACCTCGCGGATGCGGAAGAGGTGCTCGATGCGGTCCTCGTCGGATTCGCCGAGGCCGTACATCATCGTGACCGAGGTCTTCATCCCCTGGCGATGCGCCTCTTCCTGCACGCCGAGCCACTCGTCGGTCTGCGCCTTCTTCTTGGCGACGCGCTCGCGCACCTCGTCCACCAGGATCTCGCCGCCGCCGCCGGGGATCGAGTCGAGTCCGGCCTCGTGCAGCTGGCGCACGACCTCCGGCATCGGAATCCGGAAGCGCTCCGAGAAGAAGACCACTTCCGACGGCGAGAAGCCGTGGATGTGGATCGGGTGATGCACCTTGATATAGCGCATCAGCTCGAGGTACCAGTCGAACGGGATGTACGGGTTGTGCCCGCCCTGCAGCAGGATCTGCGCACCGCCGATCGCCTTGCACTCGTCGATCTTGGCGCCGATCTGCTCGAACGAGAGGACATACCCTTCATTGTCCTTCGGGCGCCGGTAGAAGGCGCAGAAGGCGCAATCGGCCACGCAGACGTTGGTGTAGTTGATGTTGCGGTCGATGATGTACGACACCGTCGGCTCCGGATGGAGCCGGTGCCGGGTCGCATCGGCCAATGCGCCGAGTTCGAGGAGCGGGGCGCGCTGGTAGAGCTCGAGCGCCTCGCGAAACTCGCTGCTGTTGCGATCCACGGTGCTCATTCAGGCCGCCGTGAGAAAGGTGAGGGAGCCATTCGGTACCAGTCCGTCGGCGGCGAGACGCCCGAAGAATTCGGTCAGCCCCGCGAGGTGCCGGTAGGAGAGATCGTAGTCGAGGTCGCCGAGATAGGCGCGGCAGGTGGCCGCGGGGATCCCGGTGCGTGCGGCCGCCTCGGCGGCAATGATGTCGAGGTTGGCCACGCCCCAGTCGCGGGACGCACAGAGCCGTTCGTGAAGCGCCAGTGCCTCGGTCCGATCGGCATCGCGGCGGGCCGCCCAGACGGCAAAGACGAACGGCAACCCGGTCCACTCCTTCCACGCCTGGCCCAGGTCGATGAAGACCGGGTACTGCCCCGATGCGCGGAGGTGGAGCGCCGCGTCGCCGATGACGAGGACGGCGTCGTGCGGCAGTGCCTGCAAGCCCGCCAGGTCGTTCGGCTCGGCGCGCACCGTCGCGAACTGCGGCGACACCTGCCAGCGGTGCTTGCAGAGTAGCTCGAGCAGCAGCACCGACGTGCGAGACGACGCGGTGCGCAGGACGGTGGCGCCATCGAGCTCGTTCACCGGCCGCTTCGAGAAGAGCGCCACCGAGTGCACCGGGCCGTCGCAGGAGATGGCGAGGTTCGGGAGCAGGTGGTAGAGCGACGCATCCCGCGCGTACTCGACCGCCGAGACGGCGCTCACGTCGAGCTCGCCGGCCGCGAGCAGGTCGTTCAGTTCGGCGGCCGTGGCGGTGACCACCTCCGCCCCGCAACTGACCACACCCCGGTCCATCGCCGCGAAGACCGGGGCGGTGTTGATCCAGGGGAGTCGACCCAGCCTCACGCCGCGTGCACCACGGGGAGCGACATCCGCGACGTGCCGCCCTTCGGCATCACCAGGTCGGTGAAGTCGCTGCGGACCGCCTCGTAGAGCGAGTTGCGCTCGACCGGAATCTTCTGCGCATCGCGGATCAGCGACACGAGCCCTTCATAGGGCATGTGCATCTGCGTCGTCGCACCGGCCTCGTGATAGACCCGCTCGTAGACCACCGTGCCCTCGACGTCGTCGCAGCCGAACGCCAGCGCGATCTGTGACAGGAAGGGCGTCACCATCGGCCAGTGGGTCTTCACGTGGGCGATGTTGTCGAGGAAGAGCCGACCGACCGCGATGTTCTTCAGGTCCTCGAAGCCGGTCGTGGCGGTGCCGACGCGTCCGAGCTCCTCGCCGAGTTCGTTGTTCTCGGTGTGGTAGGCGAGCGGGATGTAGGTCAGGAAGCCGCCGGTCTCGTCCTGCAGCTCGCGCAGCATCGAGAAGGTGCTCGATCCGGTCGTCGGCGGTCTCGATGTGGCCGTAGAGCATGGTGCAATTGGTCGGGATGCCGAGACCGTGGGCCTCGCGGTGCACCTTGATCCACTCGGCGCCGGTCAGCTTCCGCTCGGCGATCGTCGCGCGGACCGCGGTCGAGAACACCTCGGCGCCGCCGCCGGGCATCGAGGTGAGGCCGGCCTCCTTGAGCGCGATCAGCACCTCGCGAACGGAGGTCTTCTCGATCCGGGCCAGGTGCGCGATCTCGACCGCGGTGAGCGCCTTGATGTGGATGTGCGGGTGGCGCTCCTTGAGGCCGCGGATCATGTCGGTGTAATACGACAGCGGCAGCTTCGGGTGCAGCCCGCCGACGATATGGAATTCCTTGGTCGGTCCGCCGATGGCGGTGGCCGCCTCGTGGTAGACCTCGTCGAGCGATCGGGTGTAGTGCCCTTCCTCGTTCGGCATCCTGGCATACGAGCAGAAGGTGCAGGTATTCCGGAGGATGCAGACGTTGGTCGGGTTGATGTGCTGATTGGCCGAGAAAAAGACGCGGTCGCCGTTCTTGCGCCGGTTGGCGAAGTCGGCGAGGGTGCCGAGGCCGATCAGGTCATCGGTGGCGTAGAGCGCGCGGGCGTCGGCGGCGTCGAGGCGGATGCCATCGGCGACCTTCCTGGCGATCGGCCGGAGGGCTGGGTCGCGGAGTCGCTCCTCGTGGAGGGCGACGGGCGAGAGGGTCGGCGGCGCCTGCTCGGTCATGGTGGTCATCCCTCAAATCTACGGGCACCCGGGGTTGGGGCCAACGTTCTCCTGGGGTATACCCGGGAGGGGTGGTCGGGTTGCCTCCTGGAGGGCCGCCACACCTCCCGGAGTGCCTTCGGACGGGCATATTTCAGGGCGATGGCCCCCTCCCCCACCTGCCTCTCCTGCAATCGGCCGTTTCCCCGGAACGGCGAACTCGCCTCCCTCCCCGAGGGGCGGCGGATCGCGTTCGACCCGGGGCAGCGGCGCGTCTGGCGGATCTGCACCAAGTGCGGCGAGTGGAACCTGCTGGGGGCGGAGGCGGCGGGGGCGGCGCTGGGGGAGTTGGAGGCGCGGGTGCCGGCGCGGGGAACGGCGCTGCTGATCACCCATGTTGGGCCGCGGCTCGAGTTGTTGCGGGTGGACCGTTTTGCGGATGTCCGAGTCGGCGAGCTGGCCATGGCGGAGCGTCGAGACAAGCTGGCCTCGGCTTCGGGTACGATGGCGGCAGTCCTCGGCGGGCTGATCGTGCTCGTGGTGCCGTTCGGGCTGTGGCGCGCTGTCGGACGTCCAGAGCTGATGGTCCTGCCGATGACCATGATGAGTGTGTTGCTGTTCGGGCGTGAGTGGTACCGACGCCGGCAGGGCCTCCGGGTCAGTGGGCCCCGACTCGCGATCGGAGCCCTCTGCCTCCTCGTGGGCGTGGGGAGCGCTATCGTGGGACGGGCTGGGTGGGACTCCGTCGGCCTCGCTGCGCTCACAGGCGTGATCGCGTTCGGATTGACCAACGTCATCCCGCTGACCGCCAAACTCCCCTCCGGACGGTCGGTACGCGTCCCTGGTGAGCACTGGGAGAGCATCGGCATTCGTTGGGACGTTGAGCGCGGCGAGCTCTCGCTGCGGGCACGAGACGGCACCTGGCTCGACTCGGGCGACTCGTGTGTTCTGCTGCGTCACGTGCTGGAGGAAAGCCTGATTGGCGCGCTCACCGATGAGGAACTCGCCAAAGGTCAGCTGCTGGCCACGACGCACAGCGTCGCGGGCATCCTCGGGGCGCTCGACGCCTGGCGCCAGGACCGCGATGACACGCTTCGGCTCACCGACATCCCGGTGATGTATCTCGTCGCGCTCGATCTCGGCTTCGCCCGCCAGGAGGACGGCTCCCTGTCGGCGCAGCTCGCGCACGAGAAGCTGCTCGACGCGGCGAGGGTCGCCGAGGAAGCCGAAGCGCTCGATCGGCCTCCAGGAGGCGCCTGATGGCCAAGGACGCCTGCCTCGAGTGCGGCAAGCCGTTTCCAGCCAACGCGCAGTTGGCGAGCGTCCCGCTTGCCCGACTTGTGGCGTTTGATCCTGATGCCAATCGGGTGTGGCGGATCTGCGACGCGTGCGACGGCTGGAACCTGCTCGGGCCGGAAGCCTCGAGAGGCGCGATCCCCGAACTCGTCGCCCGCCACACCAACGAGCCCTCTGCAGGGCGCGGTGGAATCGCCATGACGGTGCTCGGCAGGCGCGATGTGGTGCTCTTCCGACTCGGGACGCCGCCAACTCGACTGGGGGCCGACCTCGCTGCCTCGGAAGCACACGCCGAAATCGGCGCGCCGATACCGTGGGACATCTACGCGACCATGGGGCTGTTGTTCCTGGCAGCGGCTTCGCTGTCTTCCTGGGTCAGGAGATTCCCGACCGTCAACGCTCTCCTCGACAGGAGCCTGCTGCTGCTCGCGGCGGCGACGTTCTTCACGGTGCGTGGCCTTCTGGCGTCGCGCGAGCTGTGGCGGGGCCAGCCAGCGGCGCTCCGACTGCTCCCGGTCGTCGGGCTCCCCGCCATCGCGTTCATGTTCGGCGAGCCGGATGTACCACTCTGGGGTGGGTTGGTCACGATCCTCCTCGCGACCGCGGCCGGCCTGTGGGCTGGGCGCCGTGCCGGGAGCCCGAGGGGTATCCGCTGGTCCGATTCCGGCGACGCCCTGACCTACCACGACGGCATCACGCCGTCCGAAACAGGCCAGAATGCCCTGGTGTCGCTCTCGATGGAGTTGCAGCGGGAGTTCAATGAGGTCGCGAAGCCCGCGGACCGGGACGCTGCGTGGACGCTCTGGAAACGCCACGAGTCGGTGGGCGCACTCGTTGAGAGCTTCGCGTCGCGCCGCAGACGGGATGGACTCCTCCGACTGACGGACCTCAGCGCTTCGGAACGCATGGCACTCTTGATCGCCGTCAGTGCGCGACTCGCCGAGCCGCCAGCCGAGGTCATCGCCGGGCTTCAGGAGGCGGAGCGAGTCGCCGCGATCGCGGAGACCCTCGACCTGCCGGCAGAGCTGGGCTGATGGCGAAGGACAGCTGCCTCGAGTGCGGCAAGCCGTTTCCTCCCAACAAGGAGTTGGCGAGCGTTCCGCTCGCCCGTCTCGTGGCTTTTGATCCTGATGCCAACCGGGTCTGGCGCATCTGCGAACCGTGCGCGCACTGGAACCTCCTGGGGCCAGAGGCGGCAAGTGGCGGCGACCCCGGAATTGCTGGCGCGCAGCGAGGCGCGCAGTGCGTGCCGGCGGCATGGGTCTCGGACTGATGGCCATCGTCGGCGGGAAGCCCTCCTGCTCCGGGTCGGGGCCGTGCCCGACTCTTCCGGTCGGCGCTGTAGGCCGCGAGATCCACTCCCAAAGGCGGCAAGAGGCGTCACCTGGCACGGCTGATAACCGCGTTCGCCTTCATCGGCGCCGTCTGCGGCGCGGGGTTCTGGTGCTGGAACGGATTCCGCTTCCTGTCGACGCTGTGGCACAGCGACTCGCGGAGGGCGCTGTACTGTTCGCTTTTGTGGCTCGCTTCGCTCTTCTGGAGAAGGAGATCTTTCGCCGGAGGCATCCGTGGGCCCCTGGGTGCCGTTGCTATTCGTTCCTTCGATCGTCCCGACGTTCTGCGATGTCGATTCTCCGATCGGGCTCGTGCTGCCGCCTGGTGGTCGGTGTCGGCATCGGTTTCGGACTGGCCGGAGGGAGGGAGCGCCACGAGGTATTTCGCTGGGACGACGACAGCGACAGATCCGAGATACCACGACGGCCACCACCCGGAGAAAGTGGCTGACTCGCGCTGACGTTGCCCTCTTGGAGCTCGTCCGGGACTTCACCGTCAAACGGGTCGCACCCCAAGCGCCGGGACGCGGCTGGGCGATCTGGCGGCAACACGGCTCGCTGCCAGCGATCTTGAACCAGTTCTCAGGACGCCGCGACGTCGATAGCGCTTGCCTGCTCGACCAGTGAGATGGAGCTCTGCGAGCGCCTCGCCCTCCTCGTTGCCATTGGCGCCCGACTCGCCGAGCCGCCGGCGGAAGTAGTCGCCGGCCTCGATGAAGCGGAGCGCGTCGCGGCCATCGCCGAGTCCCTCGATCGACAGCTCGCGGAACCGGCGTGACGTCCCCGCTCCAGCCACGATCGCACGACCCTGCCCTCGCGACCGCCGTCGAGACAACTCTCGCAGAGACGCAGGCCAAGCCCTCACGCATGCCGAGTCTGCGCACGTGGCTTAGGGGGATCGGGGCAGTCTGGATCCTCGTCGCCACCGTGAACGGGACCGCGCGGACGTCGGCGGGATTCTATGTCGGCTTCGCGCTGTTCGGTGCGGCGATGTTGGGCCTCGCCGGCGTGATGAAGCTCAGGGCGGGCGAGAAGGGTCCGGGATGGCGCATCGGCATCGCGACGACCGGCGTGCTCGCCGGCATGATCGCCACCGGAGTCGGACTGCTCTCGGTGCCATGGGCCACCGGCGCGCTCGCGGTCGGTGCGTTGCTCGGATGGTGGGGGACGCGCCTTGAGACCGTGGGCGAATCACTCACGTGGACGCCAGGGGGTGACGACCTGCGCTACCGCGACGCTGGCGGGATCATCGACCAGGCCGAAGGTGGCAATCATCGTCGATCCGGTGGAATCCAACCCAGGGGCGGTTGCGCCGACGGCACGGGTCGCCGAACTCGGCGAGCTGCGCGACGTGCTGGCATGGCTGGCATTCGAGACGGGCACTTCAGGAAGGATCGCCGTCGATGATCTCAGCGACCATCAACGGCTCGTGCTCGCGCTGGCGCTGCGCGCCCACGCGGCGAAGCACGGCCCTACCCTCCCAACACCTCCCGCACCTTCGTCGACAACTCTTCCGGCGTGAACGGCTTCGGCAGGAACGGCACGTCGCCGTGCTCGGCCGCCACCAGCTCCTCGCTGTAGCCCGACATCAGCAGCACCTTCATCTGCGGATGCCGCTCGCGGATCCGGCGCGACAGCTCGCCGCCGCCCATTCCCGGCATCACCATGTCGGTGAGCAACATGTCGATCGTGCCGCCATGGTTTGCGTCCAGCGCGAGCGCCTCGGCCCCGCTCGCCGCGCTGAGGACCACGTAGCCGAGCTGCGTCAACACCCGGTCGACCAGCTTGCGGACCTGCGCCTCGTCTTCTGCCACCAGCACCGTTGCGCCACCCGCGGCCTTCTTCTCGACCGCCGCCGCACTCGCCGCCGCCTCGACCTCTGCCGAGGCCCGCGGGAAGACCAGCCGGAACAACGCCCCCTCACCGACGGTCGACTGCACCTCGATCCGCCCGCCCGCCTGCTCCATGATGCCGTAACAGGTCGCCAAGCCGAGACCGGTGCCCTGCCCCGCCGGCTTCGTCGTGAAGAACGGCTCGAAGAGGTGCGCCAGCACTTCCGGGGCGATGCCCTGGCCGGTGTCGCGGAAGGTCAGGTGCACCTCATCGCGGACCGCCAATGCCTGGATGGTGAGCGTGCCGCCTTCGGGCATCGCGTCGCGCGCATTGACCGCGAGATTGGTCAGCAGCTGGTCGCCCTGCGTGGGGTCGATCAGGATGGGGGCCGGGTCCGGGGAGAGCCGAATGCTGAGCGCGACACCGTCGCCCACCAGCTGGCGCAACCGGCGATTCGCGTCGAGGATCAACGCGTTGACGTCGACCACGCGCGGCTGCACCACCTGCCGACGCGCGAACGCCAGCAACTGCGAGGTGAGGTCCGCCGCCCGCGCCGAGGAGCGGACGATCTCCTGCACGTCGGCCAACGCTTCGGGTTGATCGGCGACCCGCGCCTCGAGCAGGTGGCCATAGCCGGAGATCGCGGTGATCAGATTGTTGAAGTCGTGCGCGATCCCACCAGCCAGCCGCCCGATCGACTCGAGCCGTGCCGCCTCGGTCAGCCGCCGCTCGAGCTTCCGCTGCTCGGTCACGTCGCGGATGATCATCAGCACGCAGCGCATCCCGTCGATGTCGACGAGTCGGCCCGCCAGTCGCGTCTCGCGGACCGCGCCATCGGGACGCACCAGCGCGACGGCGAAGTCCGTCAGCGTACCGTCCCGCGAGATCGCGCGCACCATCGCCTCGCGGTCGGCCGGCGTCGGCCAGAGCTTCAGCTCCACGGCCGATCGCCCGAGCACCTCGTCCCGACTGCGCCCGGTCAACTCGACGAAGCCCTCGTTGACCTCGAGCAACACCCCATCGGCAAAGCGCGTGAGTGCCACGCCGTCCGGCGTGAGCGAGAAGAGCCGGGAGAACTTCTCCTCGCCCCGAAGCCGCGCCGCTTCGGCGCGTGCGTCGCGACGCCCCACCAGGACGAGTGCCAACCCGGCGGCGAGGAGCACGAGGGCCGCCAGGGCCGTGCGCATCGGAAAGACGCGCTCCCGGATCGTCACGGCCCAGCCGTCAGTCGGCATCGCCAACAGTTGCCACTGCCGCCCCGCGAAGGTGACCGATGCGCGGATGGCCCGACCGTTTGCCCCGACCACTGTCGAATCACCGACGATCAGCGCGCCGCGTTCGTCGACGAGCGCGCTCCGGATATTGGGAAGGTTCTCGAGCCCCGCCTCTACGGCGATCGGTGCCAGTCGCACCACCACGGCGGCCACGGCGATGACCGAGTCATCGGGGCCGCGCGCGGCGAGTCGCCCGACGAGTCCGGCTCCGCCCTGATACAGCTCGGTGGGGCCGGACACGACGATTCCCGGCTCGGTCAGCGCTCGCTGGAAGTCGGCGACCGTGCCGGGTCGGGCATCACGCAACAGATTCCGGCCGACCGCCTGCTCATTGCCCGCCTGCGGCCAGATGTGGGTGATGATCCCGTCGGGAGCGACGAATTGCACCGCGAGCACGCTGGGCACATCCCGGAGAATGTCCTCCGCGAAGCGGTCGAACTCCTTCGCGCGATCGGGCTTCGCCCAATGAATTTCGAGGAAGGACGAGAGCCCATGCAGCAGCGCCATCCGACCGCGCAGGGACGTTTCGAGCGCCGTGGCGGTCGGCACCACTTCGTTGCGCACCGACTCCCGCAGCAGCTCGCTGCGCACTCCGGCGTACCACTGATCCGCGACCACCGCGATCCCTCCGGTGCCGAGGAGCACCAGCAGGGCCGTCGTCCAGGCCGAAAAACCGACGCCCCCCCGCCGGCGTTCGCCGCGGGGGGGCTGAGTGGTCGGCATGACCGGGGTCGTCATCAGAGAGCTCGGACCGCCAACGTCACGTTGTGGCCGCCGAAGCCGAAGGAGTTGGAGAGGGCCACGCGCACGGGCTGACTCCGCTTGACGTTCGGCACACAATCCAGATCGCACTCGGGATCGGGATCATCGTTGTTGATGGTCGGCGGGACTTCTCCGGTGCGAGCCACCAGCAGGGACACGACGGCTTCAATCGCCCCGGCCGCGCCCAGCGCGTGTCCGGTCATTGACTTGGTCGAGGCAAAGATGAGCTGCTTGGCCCGGTCGCCGAAGACCGCCTTGACCGCGTTGGTCTCGGCGATGTCGCCCTGAGGCGTCGAGGTGCCGTGCGCGTTGATGTAGTCGACCTCGTCGAGCGAAATGTTGCCGCTCTCGAGGCACATCTGCATCGCCTGCATCGCGCCATGGCCATCCGACGGGGGCGAGGTGATGTGGTACGCGTCGCCCGATGCGCCGTAGCCGATGACCTCGCCGAGGATCGTCGCGCCACGGGCCTTGGCGTGCTCGTACTCCTCGAGCACCATCATGCCGGCGCCGTCGGCGAGGACGAAGCCGTCGCGTCCGCGATCGAACGGACGCGACGCCCGGGTTGGTTCATCGTTCCGGGTGGACAGCGCCTTCATGTTGCCGAAGGCCGCCACCGTGAGGCCGGTGATCGCGGCCTCGCAGCCGCCGGCCAGCATCACGTCGGAAATGCCGCCCTTGATCAACTGCCACGAGGTCCCGATGGCGTGCGCGCCCGAGGCGCAGGCCGAGACGGTGGCGAAGTTGGGGCCGCGGAGGTTGTAGCGAATGGACGCCAATCCTGCCGCGATGTCTGGAATGAACATCGGGACGAAGAACGGCGAGACACGGTCGGGCCCCTTGGTGAGGTAGGCCTCGACGTTGTCGGTGAAGGTCTGCATGCCGCCGATGCCGGCCCCGATGATGCAGCCAGCCCTGGCGGCGTTGATGGTGCCCGGCTCCGCGAGTCCGGCCTGCACCATCGCCTGATGGGCGGCGGCCAGGCCGTACTGCGCGAAGAGGTCGTAGCGCCGTGCTTCCTTCTTGTCGATGTAGGGGAGCGGATCGAACCCCTTCACCTCGCACGCGAAGCGCACCGACGACCGGACGGGATCGAACTTCGTGATCGGCGCCGCGCCGGAGACCCCCGCGAGCAGGTTCGTCCAGGACTCGTCCACGGTGAGCCCCACCGGGGTCACCAGGCCGAGTCCCGTCACCACGACGCGGCGCGTCAAATCACTTCCCCAGCTTGTCGTTCAGGTACTTCAGCGCATCTCCCACGGTCCGCAGCTTCTCCGCGTCCTCGTCCGGGATGTCGATGTCGAATTCCTTCTCGAAGGCCATCACCAGCTCGACGGTATCCAGGGAGTCGGCGCCGAGATCCTCCATGAACGAGGCCTCCGGGGAGAGCTTCTCGCGCTCGACACCCAGTTCCTCGACAATGATGTCCTTGACCTTCTCCGCCACGTCACTCATGTGATGCCTCTGTGCGTTGTGTGAACGATGAACCAGCTCAGCCGATCATGCCGCCGTCGACCACCAGGACCTGCCCGGTGATGTAGGCCCCCATTTCCGACGCAAGGAACGCGACGGTTCCCGCGATGTCCGCCGGGGCGCCGAGGCGACCCAACGGGATGGACTCCAATAATGCCGCCCGGGCCGTCTCCGGCAAGGAGGCCGTCATGTCCGTCTCGATGAACCCCGGCGCGATGCAGTTCACCAGGACGCCCCGGGCCGCGTACTCCTTCGCCACCGACTTCGAAAAACCGATCAGCCCCGCCTTGCTGGCCGCGTAATTGGCCTGCCCGGCGTTGCCGGTCACGCCGACCACCGAGGCGATGTTGATGACCCGCCCGAAGCGGCGCTTCATCATCCCTTTGATCACCGCCTGTGTGGCGACGAACGCCCCCGTCAGGTTCGCGGCGAGCACCTCATCCCAGTCGGCCTGGCCGAGGCGGATGAGGAGGTTGTCGCGCGTCAGGCCGGCGTTGTTGACCAGGATGTCGATCGGACCGAGTTCCGCCTCGCAGGCGGTGATCGCGGCCCGGATGGAATCCGGCTGGGTGACGTCGCAGGCGAAGCCGCGGGCACGCGGGCCGATGGCCGCCGCGACCTCGGCCGCGTTCGCCGCCGACCGACCGACGACCGCCACCTGGGCGCCAGCGGCGTGCAGCGTCTCGGCGATCGCACGGCCGATGCCGCGGGTGCTGCCGGTCACGAACGCAATGCGCCCGGTGAGATCAAGCTGGAGGGTCATGAGGCGAGGAAGGTCTCGAGGTCGGCAGCGGTCCCGAGCGGCGTGCAGGACGCCTCGGGGACGATGCGCTTGAGGAGGCCGGTGAGCACACTGCCCGGGCCGATCTCGAGCCAGCGTGCGTCGGGGTACTCCCGCGCGATCCGCTGCATCGAGGCGACCCAGCGCACCGGGGCGGTCAACTGATCACCGAGCAGCCGGATGGCGTCGTCGCGATCGTCCACCAGCTCGGCCGTGGCGTTGGCGCAGACCGGGAAGGCGGGCGTCCGGAAGGGGGCGACGTCGAGCGCATCGCGAAGCCCGCGCACGGCGCTCTCCATCAGCGGCGAGTGAAACGCCCCACTGACCTTGAGCGGCAGCACCCGCTTGGCCCCGGCGGCCTTGCACGCCTCGCCACCACGCTCGACCGCCGACGGATCGCCGGAGATGACCGTCTGATCCGGTGCATTCTGGTTGGCGGCGACGACCACGCCACCGCCCGCGGCACTCGCCTCGGCACAGCAGCGCTCGACGATGGCCGTGTCGAGCCCGAGCACCGCCGCCATCGCGCCGGGACGTGCCCGGCCCGCCTCGTACATCAGCGCGCCCCGTCGGCGCACCAGCACGGCGGCGTCGGTCGCCTCGAGGGCGCCAGCGGCGACCCAGGCGCTGTACTCGCCCAGCGAGTGCCCAGCCGCCGCCGCGACGGGGCCGAGCTTGTCACCGAGCACCGCCAGCACCGCCGCCGAATGGGCGAGGATCGCGGGCTGCGCATTGTGCGTGAGCGTGAGGTCGACCTCGGGGCCCTCCCACATCAACGTGCTCAGCGGCGTCGAGAGTTCGTCGTCGATCCGCTGCAGCACATCGCGCGCAGCCGGAAACGCCTCGGCCAGGTCACGCGTCATCCCGACCTTCTGCGACCCCTGCCCGGGGAACAGGAGGACGGTTACCACCGCACCACCACGCTGCCCCAGGTGAAGCCGGCGCCGAAGGCGACGAGCATCACGACCATCCCCGGCTTCAGGCGGCCTTCGAGTACAGCCTGCGTCACCGCGAGCGGGATGCTCGCCGACGAGGTGTTGCCATAGCGATCGAGGTTGACGAACACCTTCTCCATCGGAATGCCGGCATGCTTGGCGGTCGCCTCGATGATGCGGAGGTTCGCCTGATGCGGAATCAGGAGGTCGATGTCGTCGGCGGTCATCCCGGCCTGGCGGATCGCCTCGTCGGTGGAGCGGCTCATCGCCAGAACCGCGGCCTTGAAGACCTCGCGGCCCGCCATCTTGATCAGGTGGCGCTTCTCGCGCACCAGCTCTTCGGTGAGCGGATCGGCGGCGCCACCACCGGGGATGTGCAGCAGATCGGCCAGCTTGCCATCGGCGCCCAGGTAGGCCGAGAGAATGCCGCGTTCCCCGCCCTGCACCCGCTGCACGATCCCGGCACCGGCGCCGTCGCCGAAGAGGATCGCGGTGCCGCGGTCTTCGGGGTCGACGATGCTGGAGAGCTTCTCGGCGCCAACCACGAGAATCGTGTCGCCGTGGCCGGTCGCCATCAGGCCCTCGGCGATGGTCAGCCCGTAGACCCACCCCGGGCATGCGGCCACGACATCCACCGCCCAGCACCCTTCGATGCCCAGCGCGGCCTGCAGGTCACAGGCGGCCGACGGCAGGCGATGATCCGGAGAGACCGTCGCGAAGACGATCCCGTCGAGATCCGCCGCCGTGAGACCCGCCATGGCGAGCGCCTGCTGGGCGGCAACCAGGGAGTAACTGGTCAGCGTCTCGAAGCGCTCGGCGATGTGGCGCTGCCGGATGCCGGTGCGCTCGGTGATCCAGGCGTCGGAGGTGTCGAGCGTCTTCTCGAGGTCGGCATTGGTCACCACCCGACTCGGGGCCGCGGCACCGACGCCGATGATCGCCGCGATGGGGCGCGTGATCATTCGGCCACCGGGGCGTCGCGCAGCGACAGTTCAGTGGCGATGTGGTCGCTCAGGCCGACCCGCACCGAATTCACGGCATAGCGGATGGCATTCTTGATGGCGATCGGGGTCGACGAGCCGTGGCAGATGATCTGCACTCCCTTCACGCCGAGGAGCGGTGCGCCGCCAACTTCCGAGTAATCGAGGAAGCGCATCAGCGGCGCCATCTCGGGCGACTGCAGCAGCCCGGGGCTTTCCGCCTTCAGCACGCGGCCCAGCACCTTCCCCATCGACTCGTAGAATTTCAGCAGGATGTTGCCGACGAAACCGTCGCAGACCACGACATCGATGCGGCCGTGCTTCGGATGGCCGACGACGACGTCGCGGCCCTCGATGTTGCCGACGTAGTTGATGCGCGGGTGGGAACGGAGCGCGGCATGCGCCTCCCGAACGATCGCGTTCCCCTTCTCATCCTCTTCGCCGACATTCAGCAGGCCGACCTTCGGCTCGGGACGTCCCATGACGTCCCGCGCATAGATCGACCCGAGGTAGGCGAAGTTGAGGAGTTCCTTGGCGGTGCAATCGACATTCGCGCCGGCATCGAGGACGAGGACGTAGCCGTCCGGCGCCGGGAATGACGAGGCGACGGTCGCGCGATCCACGCCGTCGTGGAGTCCGAGGAGGATGGTGCCACCGGCGAGCAGGGCGCCGGTGTTGCCCGCCGAGACGAAGGCATCGGCGGCGCCGTCACGGTGCAGCCCGAGGCCGATCACCAGGGACGAATTGGGCTTCTTGCGCACGGCGGCCAGCGGCTTTTCGGCCATGCCCACGACCTCGGCGGCCGGAACCACCGTGAGGCGGCTCCGGTCGAGATCGGGATAGCGCGCCAGTTCTGCCTCGACCGCGTCGGGCTGGCCGACGAGGAGAAGCGAGAATTCCGGCGGCAACTCGCGGAGGGCAAGCGCCGCGCCGGCCACTTCGGTGGCCGGCGCATGGTCGCCCCCCATCGCGTCGAGCGCGACGCGAATCACGGCCTAGTTGTCCTCGACCTCAACGCGCTTCTTGCCCGCGTAGTACCCGCAGGACGGGCAGACCCGGTGCGAGAGCTTGGGCGCGCTGCAACGCGAACAGGGCTGCGTCGCCATGCCAGCACCGGTGTGGTGCCCACGGCGCAAGCGCTTGCGCGACTTCGAGAGTTTCCGCTTCGGAACAGCCATCGGTGCCTCAGTTGGTCGTGCCAGCCGTGCACGCGCACGGACCGGCGTTCAAATCTGCCCCACAGGTGAGACAGAGTCCTGCACACTCAGGGCGACAGAGGGGAAAGGGCTGCACCCGCAACACCAGCTCCTCACGCACCGCCTGCCCCAAATCCACCTCGCTCGACGAGACCGCCAGCGGATAGACACTGGGATCCTCGAGCAGTTCTTCGTTCGCCGAGAAGACCACCTCGACCGCTTCGTCGAGCAGTTGGACGAGCGGCTCCAGGCAACGGCGGCATTCTCCCGCCACCCGCGCCGTCAGATGCCCGTGCCAGAGCACGTCATCACCGGCCGTCCCCTGCAACCGACCCCCAACCTCCACCGGAGCCACCAGGTCGAGGGTCAGCCCCTCGAACAGCGGATGGTCCGCCGGGACCGTCGCCTCGGTGGCGACCGGTCCGTCCTGCAATTGGCGAAGATCGAACGAAAGCATAGCCATCAAAGCTAGCAGACGAGACGCCCCGCGGTCAACCCGGTCAGACCACCCCGAGGAGAGCTAACTCACGCTCGGGAAAGAAGAAAGCGATCTCACGGGCGGCGTTCTCGTCGCTGTCCGAGCCGTGGACCGCGTTCTTCCCCTTCGACTCGGCAAAGAGCTTCCGGATGGTCCCGTCCGCCGCTTCGGCCGGATCGGTCGCCCCGATCGCCGTCCGCCACGCCAGGACGGCATCCGGCGCTTCCAGCGCCATCGCCACCACCGGCCCCGAGCTCATGAACTCGACCAGCTCGCCATAGAAGCCGCGCTCCCGGTGGACCGCGTAGAACGCCTCGGCCTCGACCCGAGTCAGGCGAAGCATCCGCATTGCCTTGATGGCAAAACCAGACTTTTCCACATGAGCCAGGATTGCGCCGGCGTTACCAGCGGCGACGGCGTCGGGCTTGAGCATGGCGAACGTCAACTTTCCAGCCATCGGTGTAGCTCCACAAGGTCGTAAGTCGTATGTCGTAGGTCATAGGTCATAAGTTGTAGGTGTCTTACGACCTATGACTTATGACCTAAGACCTCATGTATTACTTGAGCTTCCCCTTCAGCAGTTCGACCACATCCACCGGTCGCCGCATGATCCCCATCCCGGCCGCTTCAAAGGCCGCAAACTTCTCCTCCGCCGTGCCGCTGGCGCCGGAGATGATCGCGCCGGCGTGCCCCATCCGGCGGCCCGGAGGCGCCGTCGCTCCGGCCACGAAGCCGACAACCGGCTTCTTGACGTTGGCCTTGATGTAGTCCGCCGCTTCCTGCTCCGCCGTGCCGCCGATCTCGCCCATCATGACGATGGCCTCGGTCTTCGGGTCGGCATTGAAGGCGGCCAGGACGTCGATGAAGTTGGTCCCGACGATCGGGTCGCCGCCGATCCCGACGCAGGTGCTCTGGCCGAGGCCAGCCTTGGTCAGGTGGTGGACGATCTCGTAGGTCAGCGTGCCGGAGCGCGAGACCAGGCCGATCGGACCCGGGGTGCAGATCGAGCCGGGGATGATGCCGACCTTGGCCTCACCCGGGGTGATCATGCCAGGGCAGTTCGGGCCGATGAGACGGATGTTCCGCTCGGCCAGGTACGGCATGACGGTGGTCATGTCGAGGACCGGGACGCCTTCGGTGATGCAGACGACGACCGGGATCCCGGCGTCGGCCGCTTCCATCATCGCGCCGGCCGCCATCGCGGGCGGGACGTAGATCACCGAGCAGTTGGCGCCCGTGGCCTTGACGGCCTCGGCGACGGTGTTGAATACCGGCACCTTGCTCTCGAAGGTCTGGCCGCCCTTCCCCGGCGTGACACCGGCGACGACGTTGGTGCCGTACTCGACCATCTGGCGAGCGTGGAACGACCCTTCACGGCCCGTGATGCCCTGCACCACCAGGCGCGTGTCCTTGTTGATCCAGATGCTCACGCGGCCTCCTTGGCAAGCGCCACGGCCTTCGAGACCGCCGCGTCCATGTCATTCATCGCCACCATCCCGACGCTCTCGAGGATCTTGAAGGCCTCGGCCTCGTTGGTTCCCGTGAGCCGGATGACGATCGGCACCTTCACCTCGAACTGCTTGGTCGCAGCCACGATCCCGTTGGCCACATCGTCGGTGCGCGTGATGCCGCCGAAGATGTTGAACAGGATGACCTTCACGCTCGGGTCGGAGGTGATGATCTTCAGGGCGTTGACGACCTTCTCCGGATTCGACGAGCCGCCGATGTCCAGGAAGTTGGCCGGTTCGCCGCCGTAGTACTTGACCAGGTCCATCGTCGCCATCGCCAGCCCGGCGCCATTCACCACGCAGCCGACGTTGCCGTCGAGCTTGATGAAGGTCAGGTTGGCCCGGCGCGCCTGCACTTCGCTCGGCTCCTCGGCCGACTCGTCACGGAGCACCGCGAGGTCGGGGCGACGATCGAGTTCGTTGTCGTCGATGATGATCTTCGCGTCGAGCGCGAGGACCTTGCCGTCGGGCGTCGTCACCAGCGGGTTGATCTCGGCCAGCGAGCAGCCATTCGCCATGAACACCTGGTACAGCTGGGTCATGATCTTCGTGGCAGCCTTGACGTGGTTCCAGTCGCGGTAGAGCGCCAACGCCAGCTGCAGCGCCTGATGCGGCAGCAGCCCGTAGCGCGGGTCGACCGCAAGCTTGGTGATCTTCTCGGGCGTCTTGGCCGCGACTTCCTCGATGTCGACGCCACCGGCGTCCGACACCATGAAGACCGGCTTCTGCGAGGCGCGGTCGAGGATGAGGCCAACGTAGCTCTCGGTCGCGATCTCGGCGGCCGGAACGACGAGGACCTTGTTGACCACGAGGCCCTTGATCGTCATGCCGAGGATCTGCGAGGCGCACTCAAGCGCCTCGGCCGGATTGCGCGCCAGCTTGACGCCGCCGGCCTTGCCGCGGCCGCCGACGTGGACCTGCGCCTTGACGACCACCGTGCCACCCAGACGCCGGGCAATCGCCTCGGCCTCGGTCGGCGTGGAGGCGACGTCGCCGTCGAACATGGGAATCCCGGCGACCTTGAGGAGGTCGCGGGCCTGATATTCATGAAGGTTCACGTACACCTCGGGAGTGTGTCTCGAGCCTCAACCACGAAAAATCCGAGCAAAGCCCCCGAAAATAGCCGCGCGGGGGCCGCATCGCCACTTGGTCCCGCTACTTCGGCGGCTCCTCCGCCAGCAGCTTTCGCAACGCCTCGAAGGCCCGGCCGAAGGCGGTCAGGTCGCCCCGCGCCAGGGCGGAATCGGCCCGCGCCATCCATTCCCGGGCCTTGAGCCACCGCTCCGCCTCGGCAACGGCGGATTCGGGGGGCTTTGGAGCGGTCGGGTCGCCGAGGAGCTCGGCCCACGCCGATTCCGGATCACGGGCCGCCGTCGCCCGCTCCCCCACGGAGGCCGCCACGGCGAGGGCGGTCACCCTCCCGAACCGATTGACCGCGATGATCGGTTGCCAGGCCATCAGGCCCGCCGGTCCCGGATACCAGCGCACCGTGCCGGGGATGATCGAGTCCCGGGCGGCGCGGGCCGAGTCACGCCACCGGGAGAGGATGGGCAACCGATTCCAGCGGCGTTCGGCCTCCCGAGCGTTCTCCGCGCCCTGCCCTTCCTGCCGAACGACCTCGAGCCGCATGATCCCGGCCCGTCGCGAGGCCGTCAGGATGGTCGCCAGCGCCTGCCGCGCGGGGTCCTCCATGACGCTCTGCCACCCCGGCCCATCCCGAACCGACCAGACAGGCACCGGGGACTCCGGCGGGCCATCGGCCTCGCGCCGCCCGGGCCGCTTCCCGAAATGCCACGCCGGACCTTCCAGGATGCGCAACTGCGCCTCGATCAGCAGCCGCGGATAGTGCAACTCCGCGACGATCGCCGGCGGCAGGGGACTCGACTCGACCAGCGGCCCGAGGATGGTGGCCCATGCCTTGGCGAGCGCGTCGGCCGCGGGATCGAGATAGACCCGCACCGAGCCCGACTCCGGCTCCATGAGGGCGACGAATCCGGGCTTGACCCCGGCCACGTCACGGCCGCCCCAACGACCGTGGGTCGCCAGGGGGTATTCGCTCAGGGGAATCACGCCCTGCACCACCCAGACGGCACGGCCCTCCACGATCACCAGCTCGCCCGGCAGCCACGAAACCATCGGCATCAGCGCCGCCGCACGATCACTCGGGTCGAGCAACCAATCGACACTTCCCGAGGGCGACGGCCGCAGGAGACCACCGGCCTGACGGCCCCCAGGCGAGCATGACGCGCCGGAAGACGCCGCTGGTCGAGACGCCGGTGGCCGTGGCCTGCCACTCGGGCGCGCCCGGTCGGACGCGTACACGATCCAGTCCGATCCGCGTGACGATACTGCTGCTGTCCTGGAGCGGGGCGCGGGCATCGCGCACCGTGATCGCTTCGAACGCGGGGCCGCGTGCGCTCCTCGCGATGGCCAAGTGCCACACTGCGGACACCGTGTCACCGTGCAGTTCGCGCCCGGGCGTGGCCACCAACAAGGTCGCGCCTTGCCCGTCGACCAGTCGCCGAAGCGAGGTCTGGTCCCATCGGCCCGTCACCGGTGGCAACGTGTCCGGGGCAGCCGTCGCGGCGACCGGGTTGAGCCCCCACGCGTCGGCGGTGGCAGCACGGATCTCGGCGTCGGCGGTCGCGACCGGCGCGGTCGGCTCGCTCATGGCCGGTACCAGCCATCGTTCGACGGCCATCGCCGCGCCGAGCACGATCCAGCCGGCGAGGAGCAAGGAGGTGCGGCCGCGGAGCGCCCAGGTCGCCGACATGACTGCCACCGCGATGGCCGCACCCATGAGCGCCTGCGAGGCGAGCTCGCGCACGCTCAGCACCACCATCGGCAGCGGCTCCTGCATGGCGGCCACGGCGAGCCAGGGGTGCAGCATTGCCCCCACGCCGACCGCGATCGCCAGCAACGTGATCAACGCCCCGAGATGGTATCGGCTGTGCGGGTGCACGACGAGTTGCCCACCCTGTCGACGGATGCCGCCCGTGATGGTGTAGAGCAGCGTGATCATCGCCAGCGCCAGAACGACCAGCGTGACGAAGTAGTCGTAGCCGATCTCCCACACCGGAAGCTGCGCCACGAAGGTGCCGAGGTCGGCGCCAGAGATCGGTTCCGGTCGGCCGAAGCGCAGCCCCTGCCACGCCAAGGCAATCGGTGCACGCCAGCTGCGCGCACCGGTGCCCGTCATGCCGCCGAGCAGCAACCCCATCCCCACGGCCCAGAGCGTGAGCGCGCGGGGCGAGATCGCGACGGGGATCTCCTCCTCCCCGACCCGCTGCGCGAGCGTGACCGACGCGATCCCGCGCACCACCCAGAGGGCGTGCGCGATGAACCACGCGGCGGCGACGGCGATGGCAGCGAGCTCCAGCATCCAGCCAAGCAGCATCCATTCGGACACGGCCTGGGCGGCCGCATCAGAAATCGCGGCCGCCCACCAGCGCGCCGTGAGCAGCACGGCGAGCAGACGGCCCAGAATGAGCAGCACCACCACCGCCCCACCCACGGCGAGGAGCCGCCGTGCGCGCGGCGTCATGCGCCTAGGCCCCGATGCCCCGCGTGGCGAGCCAGGCCGTCATCTCGGCGTGGTGCGCGTCGCGAGCCGCGGCCGAGGTGCCCTCGAATCGGAGCACCAGGATCGGCTGGGTGTTGGAGGCGCGGACGAGTCCCCAGCCGTCAGGGTAGCGGATCCGCACGCCATCGATGGTGACCACGGGATACAGCGCCGCGAAGTGCGCCGCGGCCGCCTCGACGATCGCGAACTTGGTCTCGTCGCTGCACTCCACGCGGAGTTCGGGGGTGGCGAATGTCTCGGGCAGATCGGCCAGCAGCGCGGCAAGACCGCCAGGGCCCCGGGAGACAATCTCGCAGAGTCGAGCAGCGGCGAAGAGCGCGTCGTCGAAGCCGAGCCAGTCGCCACCGAAGAAGATGTGGCCGCTCATCTCGCCCGCGAGTGGCGCCGCCTCTTCCTTCATCTTCGCCTTGATCAGCGAGTGCCCGGTCTTCCACATGACCGGCCGTGCACCGGCTGCCGTCAGGGCCGCCGGCAGGGACTCGGAGCACTTCACGTCGAAGATCACCGGCACGCCCGGCCCGAACCGCCGCACGGCATCGCGGCCGTAGAGCACCAGCAACTGATCGCCCCAGATCTGGCGTGCCGACTCATCGACCGCGCCGATCCGATCACCATCGCCATCGAAGGCGATGCCGAGCTCGGCACCGTGCGCGCGCACCGCCTCCTGCAGGTCGACGAGATTCTCGAGGACCGTCGGATCGGGATGATGGTTCGGGAAGGTGCCGTCGCTCTCCGCGAAGAGCGGGACCACGTCGACACCGAGCGCCTGCAGGGTGGAGATGGCGATCAACGCCGCCGCGCCATTGCCGCAGTCGACCACGGCCTTCACCGGGCGCGCCAGGGCATGACGCGAGACGATCGCCTCGCGATAGCGCCCGAGGATCGACGCGTCGCTCGCGTGGTGGCCGGCCCCGGTGGAATACTGCTCGACGGCAATCCGTTCCCACAGTTGCTGGATCGCTTCGCCGTGCATCGAGCCGCCGGTGATCACCATCTTGAAGCCGTTGAACTCTGGCGGATTGTGCGAGCCGGTGACCTGCACGCCGCCGTCCGTCGCGAGGGCCTGCACCGCGAAGTAGAGCGCCGGCGTCGGCAACGTGCCGACGTCGATCGCGGTCCCGCCGGCGGCGACGATCCCATCACGGACCGCGGCAGCGAGTGCATCGCCGGAGGGGCGATTGTCCCGACCCACCACCAGTACCGGCGGACGGCCGAGGCGTTCGGTCACCACCGAGGCGAAACCGCGCCCGAGGTGGTGGGCCAGCTCCGGGGTCAGCTGATCGCCGACGATGCCCCGGACGTCATACTCGCGAAAGATCGTGCGCGGAAAGAGCATCGGTCGCTCGCTCAGCGCGTCATGATGGGCGTGGCGATGGCCCGCAGCTGCCCGGCCGTCTGCCCCGCGAAGTCCAGCACCGGCTGCGGCCAGACGCCCAGCACCACGATCGCAGCAATGCAGACGGCCACCGCCACCTTCGCCGGCAACGGGAAGCGAATGCTCTGGTGGGCCTGCCGAGTGCGTGTCGGCTTCAGCGTCATCGAGAGCACCACCGGGAGGTAATAGCCGATCGAGATACCGCTGCCGAGCATGGCGACAACCGGGAGCAGCACCTCACCCTGGCGCAGCGTGGCGGAGATCAGGAACCACTTGCCGATGAAGCCGAACGTTCCCGGAAAGCCCAGCAGCGAGAGCATGCAGAGCGAGAGTCCGAGCGACGCGAAGGGCCGCACTGCGTAGAGGCCTTCCAGGTCGGTCAACTGCACGGTGCGGGCGCCGGCGCGCTCGATCGAGGCGAGGATGCCGAAGGCGGCCACCGTCGTGATGGAATACGCAATGAGGTAGACCATCACCGACGCGGTCCCCTCGTCGCTGTTGGCATAGAGCGCGAGGAAGAGGTAGCCGGCGTGCGCGATGGCGCTGTAGGCCAGCATCCGCTTCAACGAGGTCTGCGCCAGGGCGACCAGGTTGCCGATGAGGATCGTCACGATCGCCAGGCCGGCGAGAATCGGTCGCCACAGCTCCACGTAGGCCGGGAAGGCCTCGGCCAGGAGCCGGGCCAGTGCCAGGAAGGCCGCCGCCTTGACACCGCTCGCCATGAACGAGGTCACCGGGGTCGGCGCGCCTTCGTACACATCGGGTGCCCAGGCGTGGAACGGGACGGCCGCCACCTTGAACGCGAAGCCGACGAGCAGCAGCCCCATCCCGAACTTCGCCATCAGTGTCGGCGGCGTGCTGGCCAGTTGCGCGCCGATGAGCGCGAAGTTGAACTGCCCGGTCGCGCCGTACGTCAGGGCAATGCCATACAACAGGAAGCCCGAGGCGAACGAGCCGATCAGGAAGTACTTGAGCGCCGCCTCGGCGGATGCCCGCCGAGTCCGGTCATAACCGGCCAGGACGTACACCGAGATCGACATCACCTCGAGGCCGAGGAACAGCACCGTCATGTCCACCGCGCCGGCGAGCAGCATCATCCCGACCGTCGCGAGCATCAGCAGGACGTAGTACTCCGGCGCGAGGATCCCCTGCCGTTCGAGCCAACGGAGCGACATGATCGTGATGGCGAAGCCGATGCCGAGCAGGAGCGCGTCGCTGGCAAAGCGGAAGCCGTCGAGCGCGACCATCATCGCGAGGCCGTCGGGGTGCGCGCCGATCGCCGCCAGATACGCGGTGCCTGCACCGGCCAGGAGGTAGCCGCCCAGCGAAAGGACGCCGACGAGTCGCATGTCCTGCGCGGTGCGATGGCGCCAGCCGACGACGAGCAGCACCACGAGCGCCCACGCCGTCAGCAGCAGCTCCGGGAGCAGGGCGAGCGTGGCCCCGCCCGGGGTCGAGAGATCGATCGGAGTGCTCATCGCTGACCTCCCGGGCGGATACCGACCGGCCCCGGGAGCTCCGCGGGCGGCAGCGACGGTTCAATCATTTCCACGTAGCGCTTGACCGCGCTCTCGGTGCGTCGGAGGAGCGGGCCCGGATAGAGACCGATCCAGACCATGGCGGCAATGAGCGGTGTCAGCACGGCGATCTCGCGCATGTTGAGATCGCCGATGCCCTCATTGGCCGGGTTGGTGAAGCGGTTGAAGAAGACCCGTTGGGTGGCCCAGAGCATGTACGCCGCCGAGAAGACCACGGCGGTCGTCGCGACACCCACGAGCACCGGGTACCGCCCGAACGAGCCGATCAGCACCAGGAATTCGCCAACGAAGCCGTTCAATCCGGGCAATCCGATCGAGGAGAAGGCGGTGATGACGAAGGCGAGCGACATCAACGGTGCCACCCGCGCGAGTCCGCCGAACTCGGAAATCATCCGGGTGTGCCGACGCTCGTAGAGCATGCCGATGATGAAGAAGAGCGCACCGGTGGAGATGCCGTGCGAGACCATCACCATCATGGCGCCCTGGACGCTCTCGACCGTACTCCCCCAGATCCCCAGCATGACGAAGCCCAGGTGGGAGACGGAAGAATACGCGACCAACCGCTTGAGGTCGGGCTGCACCATCGCCACCAGCGCGGCGTACACGATGCCGACGACGGCGAGCGTCGTCATGACCAGCCCGGTGGTCTTCGAGAGCGCGAAGGCGGGGACGAACGGAATCGCGAACCGGAGGAAGCCGTAGGTCCCCATCTTGAGCAGGATCACGGCCAGGTCGACCGAGCCGGCGGTTGGCGCCTCGGTGTGCGCATCCGGCAGCCAGGTGTGGAACGGGAAGAGCGGCACCTTCACCGCGAAGGCCACGGCGAAGGCCACGAACAGCCAGCCCCCCCACGGGGCCATCACGCCGGCGTGCTCCAGCAGGTGCGCGTAGGCGAACGAGTAGGTCCCCGTCGCCTTCCCCACCTGGAAGACCATCCACAGGATCGCCACCAGCATGAGCAGCGACCCGACGAAGGTGTAGATGACGAACTTGGTCGCCGCGTAGAGCCGGTTCGAGCTGCCCCAGATGCCGATCATGAAATACATCGGGATCAGCAGCAGTTCCCAGAAGGTGTAGAAGAGGAAGAGGTCGAGCGAGACGAAGACGCCGAGCATCCCCGCCTTCATCGCGAGGAGGAGCGCGTAGAAGCCGCGCTGCTTGTGGTCGATGCTCCGCCAGCTGCCCCAGACCACCAGCGGCATCATCACGACGGAGAGCAGCACCATCAAGACGGAGATGCCATCGATGCCGACGCGATAGCCGATGCCGTAGCCGGAGAGCCAGGGGACGTCGGTGACGAACTGCATCCCCCCGTTGGCGGGGTCGAAGGCCCACCAGAGGCCGATGCCGAGGAAGAACTCGAGCAGGGCGACGGTGAGCGCGATCCAGCGCGCCGCCTTGACCGGAAAGAGCAGCACGAGGGGCATCCCGACCAGCGGGAGCACCAGCAGCACGTGCAGGATCCAGCGATCGTAGCCGATGCCAGCGAGGAAGGCAGCCATCGGTCAGCCCACCAGGGTGCGGAGGATGATGACCACCCCGGCCGCGAAGAGGGTGACGTACAGGGCGGTCTGCCCGTTCTGCAATCGCGAGCCGAGCCAGCCGAGTCCCTGCGCCAGTCGCGCCGTCCCGCCAACCCCCATGCGATCGACCAGGAACTGGTCGAAGCCCTTCCAGAGCACGGTGCGGGAGAACCACACCGTCGGCCCGACGAAGAGCTTGGCATACAGTTCGTCGATGAAGTACTTGCCGTTGAGCAGGCGCCAGAGCCCCCGTTCCGCGGGCTGCGCCGCGGGAAGCGGAATCGCCTGCCCCAAGGTGAGCCGCACGCCGAGCGCGAGGCCCGTCAGCGCGATCAGCACGGCACCGCCGATGAGGTACAGCTCGGTGTGGCCGTGGGGGAGCACGAGCGGATCCATGAGCTGGGTCGCGCCTGCCGTGACCGGCTCGAGCCAGTGCTCCAGCGCCGCGGACCCACCCACAAAGCTCGGCAGGTTGAGCATTCCGCCCGCGACGCTCAGCACGCCGAGGACCGCGAGCGGCACGGTCATGATGGCCGGCGCTTCGTGGAGATGGGCCTCGACGCCGTCGCCGCTGCGGAACTTGCCGAGGAAGGTCATCGCGATCAGGCGCGCCATGTAGAAGGCCGTCATCAGCGCCGCCGCGAGGCCAAGGAGCCACGAGACGAAGTAGACCGGATTGTGCTCGCCGCGCACGAAGGCGGCGGTGAGAATCTCATCCTTCGAGAAGAAGCCCGAGAACGGTGGCACGCCGGCGATCGCCAGCGTCGCGAGCGTCATCAGCAGGAAGGTCCACGGCATCGCCTTCCGCAGCCCGCCCATGTTGCGCATGTCCTGGGCGTCGCCATGCGCGTGCGCGTGATGCTGCGCCGCGTGCATGCTGTGGATCACGCTGCCGGCACCGAGGAAGAGCAGCGCCTTGAAGAAGGCATGCGTCACCAGGTGGAAGATGCCGGCCGAGAAGGCACCGGTCCCCACCCCGAGGAACATGTAGCCCAGCTGGGAGACGGTCGAGTAGGCCAGGACCTTCTTGATGTCGTACTGCCGGAGGCCGATCGTCGCGGCAAAGAAGGCCGTCAGCGCACCGGTGATCGCCACCACCTCGAGCGCCACCGGGGCCAGCGCGAAGATCACCCCCGTGCGGACCACCAGGAAGACGCCCGCGGTGACCATCGTCGCCGCGTGGATGAGCGCGGAGACCGGCGTCGGGCCGGCCATGGCGTCCGGCAGCCAGACGAAGAGCGGGATCTGCGCCGACTTGCCGGTGCAGCCGAGGAAAAGGAAGAGCGCGATCGTGGTGGCGATGGTGCCGGCGTAGGGGAGGACCGCCGGCGCCCGCAGCGCCAGCTGGGCGTAGTCCAGCGTCCCGACATACCACCAGAGCATGAACATCGCGATCAGCACGCCGAAATCGCCGATGCGATTGGCAAGGAAGGCCTTCTTCCCGGCATCCGCATTCGCGTCGATGTCGAACCAGAAGCCGATCAGGAGGTACGAGCAGAGCCCGACGCCTTCCCAGCCGATGAAGGAGACCGGGAGCGACGCGCCGAGGACCAGCACCAGCATGAACGCGACGAAGAGATTCAGGTACGCGAAGTAGCGCGCGTAGCCCGGATCGTCGTGCATGTAGCCGACGGAGAAGAGGTGGATCAGCGAGCCGACCCCGGTGATCACCAGCAGGAGCACCACCGAGAGGCGATCCACCTGCAGCGCGAGGTCGATGCTCAGCGCGTCGGAGACTGGCATCCACTGCCAGAGCATCACCTTGACCGGTTCCCCGGCACCCGCGGCCGACTCGCGGAAGACCGCCAGTGCCACCGCGAACGCGCCGAGCAGCACCCCGACGCCGATCAGCGAGACGAGCCCCTTCGCCTGCGGCCGCTTGAACGCGATGACGCCGTTGGCGACGGCGCCGAGCAACGGCAGGAGGATGGCGAGCCAGATGTATGGCGTCACGCCTCAGCCCTTGAGCAGGTTGAACTGCCGGAGATCGACCGACTGCACATGCCGGAAGATCGCGAGAATGATGGCCAGGCCGACGGCCGCCTCGGCCGCTGCCACTGTCATCACGAAGAAGACCATGATCTGCCCGCTGGTGCCGTGAACCTGCGACAGCGCCACCAGCGCCAGGTTCACGGCGTTGAGCATCAGCTCGACGCACATGAAGACGACGATGGCGTTGCGGCGGATCAGCACGCCCACCACGCCGAGCACGAAGAGGATGGCCGACAGGGCGAGGGAAGGACCGAGCAGCATCAGAGCCTCTTCTTCGCGAGGACGACGGCGCCGATGACGGCCGCCAGCAACAGCACCGAGGTGATCTCGAACGGAATCAGGTACCCCTGGAAGAGCGGCTCCGCGATCCGGCCGACCACCCCGCGCGGATCCGGCATCGCCTGGGCCGCCGACGGGAAGACATAGGCGGGCACCGCCATCGAGTCGGGCATCGTGGAGAACTCGCGGGCCAGTCGCTCCGGCGAATAGGCCCTGAGCCGCACCAGTTCGGCCCCCATGAACGCGGTGATCCCGCCCGCCACCAGCCAGGCCGGCCAACGCTTCCACTCGCGCGGGACGGCCTCGATGTTGAGCAGCATGATCACGAAGAGGAAGAGCACCATCACCGCGCCGGCGTAGACCAGCACCTGGATCGCCGCGATGAACTCCGCGTTGAGCAGGACGTAGATCCCCGCCAGCGCGAACATCGTCGACACCAGCCAGAGGGCCGACGCCACCGCGTTGGTGCGCGTGATGCAGAGGAGGGCCGAGGCCACGGCCCAGGCGGCGAAGATCCAGAAGACGATCGTCACGGCGGTCATCTCACTCGCCTCGCGGATCGGAGGGATCCCACAGCGACGAGACCGGATGGACCTGCGCCGAGAGCCGCTCGAGATCGTAGACAAAGCGGTCGCGCGAATACTCGGCGTTCTCGTAGTGCACGCCGACATGGATCGCCTCTTCCGGGCAGACTTCCTGGCAATAGCCGCAGAAGACGCAACGGAACTCGTCGATCTCGTAGATCAGCGGATAGCGATTCCCTTCCTCGTCCTCGCCCGGCACCAGCTTGATGCAGTTGGCCGGGCAGATCTGCGGGCAGAGGCCGCAGGCAACGCACTTGGACCGCCCCTGCTCGTCGGTCAGCATCCGGTGCGTCCCGCGCCACCGCGTGGCCAGGCGCCAGTCGTCGGTGCTCTTCTGCTCGGGGTACTGCATGGTGAAGCGCGGCTGGAACATGTGCTTGAACGTCAGCACCATCCCCTTGAGCGTCGCTCGCAGGTACGAGACCTCGCGGTCCGGCCGATGCATCACCTTCACGCCGATGGCCATTACTCCTCCCCGGTGGTGCGCGCGGCCAGTCGCACCGGCCGAATCGGGGTGCTGACGCCCCGCACGATCCGACCACGATCCAGCACGAAGATCAACAGCCAGCCCAGGACCACGTTCAACCCGAGCAGCCCGAACGCCTGCGCCCGCGGGGTCGTCCAGCCGAGGCCGCGGTCCAGGCCCCAGATCGCCCCGGCCGTCACCAGGATGTAGGCGAGCGCCAGCGGCAGCAGGACCTTCCACCCCAGCGACATCAGCTGGTCGTAGCGGAAGCGCGGCAGCGTCCACCGGATCCACATCACGAAGAAGATCCAGAAGAACATCTTGCCGAAGAAGAAGAGATGGGTCACCAACGTCTGGGCGAGTCCGCCCTGCTGGTCCCAGGTCGTGAACGGAATGTCCCAGCCACCGAAGAAGAGCGTGGTCAGCATCGCCGAAATCGTGACGATGTGCGCGAACTCGGCGATCATGAACATCGAGAACTTCATCGCGCTGTACTCGGAGTGATACCCGGCCACCAGCTCCGACTCGGCCTCGGGAAGGTCGAACGGCAGGCGGTTGGTCTCCGCGAACCCGGCGATCAGGAAGACGAAGAACGAGATGAAGAGCGGGCCGACGAACCAGAGCCCCGCCTGCTGTTTGGCGATGATCTCGCTGAAGGAGACGTTGCCCGTCATCAGCAGGAGCGGGATGAGCGAAAGCCCCATCGCCACTTCGTAGGAGATCATCTGCGCCGAGGCGCGCAGTCCGCCGAGGAGCGAGTACTTGCTGTTCGACGCCCAGCCGGCCAGCGCCACGCCGTAGACGCCGAGCGAGGAGATGGCGAGGACGAAGAGGAAGCCGATCGGCACGTCGGCGATCGAGATCGTCATCGGGCCATCGAAGGTGGCACGGCCGACCAGCGGCAGGGTGATGTCGAAGTGGAGCGGCAGCGGCGCCGCCAGGGGAATCACCCCCAACAGCATCAGTGCCGGAATGAACGAGAACGCCGGGGCCATCATGAACAGGGCGCCGCTGGCACCGGCCGGCCGGGTCTCTTCCTTGATGAAGTTCTTGAGGCCGTCGGCCGCGGGCTGCAGGATGCCGAAGGGCCCCACCCGATTCGGGCCCGGCCGGTTCTGCATCCACCCCGCCACCTTCCGCTCCATCAACGTCATCAGCGCGACGCCCACCAGCAGCACCGTGAAGATGACCAGCAACCTGACGACCGACACCAACAGGAACCCCTTCATCTCGGGACTCATGCCGTCACCCCGGCGCCCGTCACCACCCGGCCGGTGAGGCCGAGGTCGCGGTGCGTCATCCCGGCGAAGGGCGCCAGCGCGCCGAACGCCTCGGATGCCGTCGCCGGTGCTTCGCGTTCAGGCGTGTTCAGCGCCCAGGCCTCCCAACAGACTCGCCACGCCGGCCAGGCCATTCCCGGCGCCGGACGCGCCGGCAGGTAGCGCTGGGCGCGGCCATCGCGGTTCACATAGACGCCCTGCTCCTCGACCATCGACGTGATCGGCAAGACCAGCGCGGCCGGACCAAGGCGTGCATCGGCCACGGTGGTGAGGTGCACGACCGCCGCCGCGGACGCGACCGAGGCCGCCTCGGCGTCATCCAGCTCGACGTCCAGCACGACCACCAGCGCGGCACCCGCAGCGGCGGCCACTGCCGCCGCGAAGTCGCGGCCGATGCCGAGCAGCTCGGCGCCGCCGAGATTGGCCGCACGTTCGGCCCGAAGCGCCAGATTCGGAATGGTGCCGATCGGCGCGCTTGGCCCGAGCGGAACCTTCATCGCGGCGGTGACTCGGTGCCCTTCGAGCAGCTGCATCGCAGCGCCCAGCGATTCCACCGACGCCCGGCCACCAGCCAGCAGCACCACCGGGCCGTCGACGTTCCGCACCAGGGCGGCAAGTCCTTCCAGGGCGCTCGGCCAGTCCGTGGCGTGGTAGCGGATGCCGTCGTGCGCCATCGGCGCCTCGACCCGATCCCCCCGGTTCATCCAGCGATAGTCGCTGCGGCCGGTGTCACAGATGAAGTGGCGGTTGACCTCGAGATTGGCCCGGGGGCGCAACCGCACCACCGCGTCGTCACGGGTGTCGACCATGATGTTGCACCCCTGCGTGCAGCCGGGGCAGATCGACGCCGTCTTGTCGAGGTCCCAGGCGCGCGCCTTGTGCAGAAAGTCCTTCGAGACCAGCGAGCCGACCGGGCAGAGGTCGACCACGTTGCCGGCCCAGTCATGATCGAGCAGCGCACTCGGATCGATGCCGATGTAGGCGCGATCGCCCCGCTCCGAGACGTTCAGCACCTTCTCGCCGACGACGTTCCCCATGAAGCGGACGCAGCGGGTGCAGAGAATGCAGCGGTTGGCGACGTAGAGGATGTCGGGGCCGAAGTCCTCGACCGGGCTGTAGCGCTTCGGGTAGTCGCCGTAGCGCGAAGCGGCCTGCCCTTCCTGGAAGACGAAGTCCTGCAGCTCGCACTCGCCGGCCTGGTCGCAGACCGGGCAGTCGAGCGGATGGTTGATCAGCAGGAACTCCAGCACGCCCTCACGCGCCTTCTTCGCCGCCGGCGAATGGACGTGGATCACCTGGCCATCGGCGATCGGCGTCACGCACGACGGGACCAGCTTCGGGAACTTCTCGATCTCGACCAGGCACATCCGACAGACGGCCGGCGACGGCAGCGAGGGATGGTAGCAGTAGTGCGGGACCAGCACGCCGGCCTGCTTGGCGGCCTCGATGATCGAGGTACCCTTGGGCACCGTCACCTGCACGCCTTCGATCGTGACCGACACCATCTCGATGGTCATCGGGTCAGACCTCCGCGAGCGACGGAGCGTGCGCGCCGGTGATGTAGGCCTCGAACTCGTGCCGGAACTTGCGGATGCCGCTCACCACTGGCGTCGCGCAGGAATCGCTGAGCACGCAGATGGTCTTTCCCGTCATGTTGTCGGCCAGGTCCATCAGCAGGTCGAGGTCGGACATCTTCCCCTCGCCGCGCAGGATCCGTTCGAGGATGCGCGTGGTCCACGCCGTCCCCTCGCGACAGTTGGTGCACTGCGCGCAGCTCTCGTGGGCGTAGAAGCGCGCCAGCCGCATGATCTGGTAGACCATGTCGGTCGAATCGTCCATCACGATCATCCCGCCCGAGCCGAGCAGCGAGCCCTTCGCCGCGATCCCCTCGTAGTCCGTGGCACACTCCGCCACTTCATCCGGGGTCATGATCGGCACCGAGGAGCCGCCGGGGATCACCGCCTTGAGGGTCCGCCCCGGCAGCATCCCGCCACAGCAGTCGAAGATCAGCTCCTGCATCGAGAGGCCGAGGGTGATCTCGTAGGTCCCGGGCCGCTGCACATGCCCGCACACCGAGATCAGCTTGGTGCCGGTGCTCTTCGGCGAAGAAAGCGAGAGCGAGGCATACCAGGCGCCGCCGCGGGTCAGGATGTGCGGCACCGCAGCGAGGGTCTCGACGTTGTTGATCGTGGTCGGCAGGCCGAAGAGACCCGCGACCGCCGGGAAGGGCGGCTTGATGCGCGGATTGCCACGACGCCCCTCGATGGCATTCATCAGCGCCGTCTCTTCACCGCAGATGTAGGCGCCCGCGCCGCGATGGACGACGACCTCGAGCCGCTTCCCCGAGCCGAAGGCATTGGCCCCCAGGGCACCCGCGGCATATGCCTCGTCGACGGCGGCCTGCAGGATGTGATACGGTTCGGTGTACTCGCCGCGAATGAAGATGTAGGACGTTTCCGCGCGGATCGCGAGGGCGCCGATCGCGCAGCCCTCGATGAGCGCATGGGGCGTCCACCGCAGGATCTCGCGATCCTTGAAGGTGCCCGGTTCGGATTCGTCGGCATTGCAGCAGAGGTAATGCACCTTGCCATCGTCCTTCGGCATGAAGGACCACTTCAGACCGGTCGGGAAGCCGGCGCCGCCCCGCCCGCGCAATCCGGACGCCTTCACCTGGTCGACGATCGCCTCGGGGGTCATCGTCAGCGCCTGCTGGAGCGCGACGTACCCGCCACGCGCCACCCAGCCGGCGTAGCTGCGCGCCTCGACATCGCCGAAGTGGGTCGAGAGCAGCGGCGTTTCCTTCGGATGGATCGGATGGGGATAGCCCATCAGGGATACCTGGCGAGGAGGGCCGGAATGCTCTCGCGCGTCACCGACTCGATGAAGTCGTCGTTGATCAAGACCGGCGTGTTGAAGGCGCAGGCACCAAGGCACTCCGCCTCGGCCACGGTGAAGCGACCGTCTGGCGAGGTGGCGCCCAGTTCGCCGCACCCGGTGTGCTCGAGGAACGCCTCGAGGACCCCTTCCGCGCCGCAGATGTTGCAGGGCGACGTGGTGCAGACCTGGATGAAGTACTTCCCCACCGGGTGCGTGTGGTACATGGTGTAGAAGGAGACCACGCCGCGGATGTAGGCGGCGGTGATGCCGAGTTCGCCGGCGATCTCGTGGATCGCTTCCGGCGCCACCCAGCCGCGCGCTTCCTGGACCATCCAGAGCGAGGGCAGCAGCAGGGCCTGGCGATTGGGATACTTGGTCGCGAGGGCCTCGAGGCGGGCCTTGGTCTCGCCGGTGAACACCGGCTGATACGGCTCGGTGGAGTGGCCGGTCATCGGTCGATCTCTCCCATCACGATGTCCACGCTGGCGTTGATGGCGATGACGTCGGAGAGCAGCGCCCCTTCGCAGAGTCGCGGCAGGACCGCCAGGTTGAGGAACGAGGGTGGGCGGATGCGCCACCGCACCGGCTTCGCGGTGCCGTCGGAGACGAAGTAGTAGCCGAGTTCGCCCTTGGGATTCTCGGCGCCGAAGTACACTTCGCCGGCGGGCACCTTGATCCCTTCCATCACCTGCTTGAAGTGGAAGATCATCGCCTCCATGTCGCCCATCGCGCGCGACTTGGGCGGCAGGATGACGCGTGGATCGGCGACGTTCACGGGGCCGGGCTGGATCCGGTCGAGCGCCTGCTCGAGGATCCGCGTCGACTGGAACATCTCCTCGAGGCGGACGCGGTAGCGGTCGTAGATGTCGCCGTACTGGCCGATGGGCACGTCGAAGTCGAATTCGTCGTAACCCAGGTACGGACGATCCTTGCGGACGTCGTAGTCGACGCCGCTCGCCCGGAGCATCGGGCCGGAGAGCGAGTAGTTGATCGCCTCCTCGGGGCCGATGACCCCGACGCCCTGCGTCCGCCCGCACCAGATGCCGTTGTTGGTGAACATCGTGTCCACCTCGCGCAGCACTGACGGGAAGTTGCGCACGAACTCGCGCAGCCCGGCTTCCCAGCCATCCGGCACGTCGGCCAGCATGCCGCCGACCCGCGACACGGACGTTGTGAGCCGGGCGCCGGTCCACGCCTCCTGGAGATTGTAGATCAGCTCGCGCTGCTGGAACATCCAGAGGAACGGCGTGAAGGCGCCGAGGTCGATGCCGGTGGTGCCGAGCCAGACGAGGTGCGAGATGATCCGACTCATCTCGCAGGCGATCACCCGCAGGTAGCGGCACCGCTCGGTGATCTCGATCCCCATCATCGCCTCGACCGCCATCGCGAGGGCGACGTTGTTGGCCATCGGGGCGAGGTAGTCGGTCCGGTCGGTGAGCGGGATGATCTGGTTGTACTGCCGGTACTCCCCGAGCTTCTCGAAGCCGGAGTGGAGGTAGCCGACGTGCGGGATCACTCGCTTGACCGTCTCGCCCTCGAGCTCGACCACCAGGCGCAGCACGCCGTGCGTGGCCGGGTGCTGCGGGCCGATGTTCACGAGCATGTGTTCGGCGCCGAAGTCGTCGGAGACCGACTCGCTCGGGCGGCGGGCCACGCCGAGGGGGATGTTGCGGACCTTGCCGTCGGCGCCGACGGTCGGCGTGCTCATCGAGAGCTCGAGGGTGCGGCGACTCACGACGTCCCCTCCTTCGTCCGGGTCAACAGGCGCGCCTGCATGTCGGCCGGGAGTTCCTGATAGGCATCCGCGATCGACAGCTCCTCCATCGAGTAGTGCGCCTCGGGATTCGCGGCGAGCGCCTGCAGCGTCTGCTCGGCCCGCGACCGATGGCCGCGGAGCGGGAAGGACTTCCGGAGCGGGTGCCCCTCGGAATACGTCTCCCACATGAGGATGCGACGGAGATCGCCGTGGCCGGCGAAGACGACGCCGAACATGTCCCACGCCTCACGCTCCAGCCATTCGGCGCCCTTCCAGAGGTCCGTCACCGTGGCGACCTCGAGGCGACCGACCGGATCGAGGGCGATCTTGACCCGGAGATCGACCCGACGCGCCAGCGACCGCAGCTGGTAGACGACCTCGAGCGGCCGTTCGGGATCGCGATATTCGACGGCGGTGATGTCGGTGAGGTAGTCGAACGCCTGGGCGGGGTCCTGTTGCAGCCATTCCAGGATGTCGTGGGCGCGGGCCGCGGCGACCTGGACCACCTGCTGGCCCGAGTGGAGGGCCGTCCGTTCGATCGCGGCCCCCCAGCGCTCACGGAGGGCCGCCACCGTCGCGGCGGCTCCAGACGCGGCGCGTTCCGCCGGGGTGCCGGCGGTGTCGCCTGCGCTCATCCCGACCTCGTCTGGCTGACCGAATTGCCAAACGGCTCCGAGACCTCGTTGATCTCCTCGGGGCGGCGGAAGAGGCCGTCGGCCTGCACCAGGTGTTCCACCCGGAGCATCGGGTCGACCATCGACTCCTGCTTGATCTTCTTCTGCAGCATCAGGATGCCGTAGAGCAGCCCTTCGGGGCGCGGCGGGCAGCCGGGGACGTAGACGTCGACCGGGATGATCGTGTCGATCCCCTGCACCATCGCATAGGTGTCGAAGATCCCGCCGGTCGAGGCGCAGGCGCCCATCGAGATGGCCCACTTCGGCTGGGGCATCTGGTCCCAGATCCGTCGAATCACCGGCGCCAGCTTGAAGGGGAGACGTCCGGCACAGATCAGGACGTCGGCCTGTCGGGGGGAAAAGCTCTGCCGCTCCATTCCGAAGCGGGAGATGTCATAGCGCGAGGCGGCGGTGGCCATGTACTCGATCGCGCAGCAGGCGGTGCCGAACGGCATCGGCCAGAGGGAGTTGGAGCGCGCCCAGTTGGCGAGGAAGTCGAGCCGGGTGGTGACCCAGTTGGGCGAGGTCAGCTCCAGCGACTCGTCGCTGCCCATCGGCGGCGGCAGGGTCAATCCCATTGCAGCGCTCCCCGCTTCCAGATGTAGACATAGCCGACCGCCAGGATGAGCACGAAGGTCAGCATCTCGATGAAGAGGACCCCGCCCAGCTCCCGGAACTGCTGAAACGCCACCGCCCACGGCACCATGAAGACCGTCTCGATGTCGAAAATGATGAACAGCATGGCGATCAGGTAGAACTTGACCGAGAAGCGCTCGCGGGCATCGCCCAGCACGGGCATCCCGGATTCATAGGCGGCGAGCTTGACGGCGGTGGGACGGGACGAGGAGAGGAAGTGCGAGAGGCCGAGGATCAGGGCCGCATTGGCCACCACGAAGAGGAGTAGCATGAGAATCGGGATGTACGGCTGCAGCACGCCTTGCCCCCTCTCGTGAAATGTTTCACAATCCCGACCAAAATACCGCCCTTGGGTGGCGATTTCAACCAGAGGGAGGCGATGCATTGGCGGACTGGCACCCATATATTCCCCGCCGTTGAACCGCGCTCCCCTCCAGTCCCCACCCCCACCTTGGCAGGCGCTGATGTCCATCAAGTCGGACCGCTGGATCCGCCGCATGGCGACCGAACACGGCATGATCGAGCCCTTCACGGACGGGCAGGTCCGCGCCGGCGGGATCTCCTACGGTGTCTCGTCCTACGGCTACGACATGCGCGTCGCCAATGAGTTCAAGATCTTCACCAACGCCCTCTCGGCGATCGTCGACCCGAAGCACTTCGACGAGAAGAGCTTCGTGGAGTTCACCGGCGACGTCTGCGTCGTGCCACCGAACTCCTTCGCGCTGGCCCGATCGGTCGAGTACTTCCGGATCCCGCGGAACGTGCTGACCATCTGCGTCGGCAAGTCGACCTACGCCCGCTGCGGCATCATCACCAACGTGACGCCCTTCGAGCCGGAGTGGGAAGGCCACGTCACGCTGGAGATCAGCAACACGACGCCGCTCCCCGCCCGGGTCTACGCGAACGAGGGGATCTGCCAGGTCCTCTTCTTCGAGGCCGACGCCGACGATGTCTGTGAGACGAGCTATGCGGACAAGAAGGGGAAGTATCAGGCGCAGCGCGGGGTGACGTTGCCGCGGTTGTAGGAGGGTCGTAAGTCGTAAGTCGTAGGACGTGAGAGGTGAGACGTGCCCGATTGGGGGCAATGTCTCACCTCTCGTCACGTACGACGTACGACCTACGACTTACGACCTACGACCCTTCATTACTGGAACTGCAAATTCCGCTCGAAATCCGCCGGACTCGTCGCCGCCGCCTTGGCGACCTCCAGCGAGATCAGTTGCGCGGAGTAGAGCTCCGTGAGGTGCTGGTCGAACGTCTGCATGCCGTACTGCGTGCGGCCGGCCGCGATGTGGTCCCGGATCTCGCTGGTCATCTGCGAATTGGCGATGCAGTCGGCGATCGTCGGCGTGTTGCGCATCACCTCGGCCGCCACCACGCGCCCCTGCCCATCTGCCCGCGGCAGGAGCCGCTGCGAAATCACCGCCCGGAGCGACTCCCCCAATCGGAGGCGCACGGCGGTCTGTTCGTTCGGGTCGAAGACGGAGACGAGGCGGGCGATGGTGCGCTGGGCATCGGTCGTGTGCACGGTACTGAAGACGAGGTGCCCCGTCTCGGCGGCCTTGAGGGCGATGTCGATGGTGGCGCGGTCGCGCATTTCGCCGACGAGGATCACATCGGGATCCTGCCGGAGCGCGGCGCGCAGCGCCATCTCGAACGACTGGGTGTCGGAGCCGATTTCGCGCTGGATGACGTTGCTGCGGTCATCGCGGTGCAGAAACTCGATCGGGTCCTCGATCGTGACGATCTTGCCGGCGCGCCGGTGGTTCACATACGCGATCATCGAGGCGAGGGTCGTCGACTTGCCGCTCCCCGTGGTCCCGGTGAGGAGCACGAGGCCGCGTTCCTCCATCGCGATATCGGCCAGCACCGTGGGGAGGCCGAGCTGCTCGAAGTCGGGGATCTGGTCGGCAATGGCGCGGAGGACGGCGGAGACCGACCCACGCTGACTGCAGAGATTCACGCGGAACCGCCCCACTCCCTGGACCGAGTAGGAGCAATCGATGTCCTGCAGCTGGTCGAGCACCGCATCAATCGTCTCGGCGGTGGCCTTCCGGGCGTTCAACAGGATGTGCCCGGCCAGTTGGCGCGTCTCGACCGAGGTCAGCGGCGGAACGCCCGCCACCGGCGCGATGGCCCCCCGCAACCGCATCCGGTAGGGCCCGCCCGCGCAGATATGCACGTCGGACGCGCCCAGCTCGTGCGCCTTGCGGAGAATCAGGTTGAAGGTCTCGATCAAGGACATGCGGCTTCCGGGCACGGGGGTCTTCAGGCGATTCGACGCCCCATAACCAGCACAGCCCGTGCCGCACCCAACTGTCAACCTTTTTGACGATCAGCCTCAGGCCTGGAGCCGCCGGCTCTCCGCCACCGTGCGCCAGATGCCCAATTCCCCCTCCATGACCCGGCTCACCTCGGCCGCCACGGCGCCCACCTCGAGCAGCTCGATCGGCTGGACCCAGCGCATCCGGTCGGCCAGCCGCCCGAGCTGTGGCGCAATACCGCCCGAGCGGAGGACGCTCCCCTCGAAGTCCGCCGTGCCCAGGAAGCCGTGAATGCCGGCCGCCAGCGCCGGCAGGGTGACCGCCGCGGCATGCAACGACGGGTTGATGATCTCCTCGGCCTCGAGGATCCGCGGGGCCGACCACCCCAGCAAATCGGCGGTGATGAAGCCGACCACCCCGGTGAGCCGCGCCATGGCGAGCAGCACCGCAAGGACCACGAACCGCTCTGCCCACGCTTCCATCGGATGGTGGATCTTGGCCGACCGCGAGGCGACCGCTTCATGAAACCGCTGCTGCGGCAACAGCTCGGCGGAGAGGAACCAATCCCGCGTGGCGGCGGTGTGCGCTGTGTCCAGGGTCCCGCCGATCAGCCCCGCGTCCCGTGCAACGGCGCGAAGGTACCAGGCCACCCACCCCTCCCGATCAGCGCCTGGCTGGGTCGCGGGGCGAACCGCCTCCGGCACCCGCACCAGCGGCGTCGTCCGGGCCAGTGGCCACAGCATGGCCAGATGGCGGACTCGCTCGGCGAGCGAGCGGAATTGCAGCCAGCGATCCTGCGATCGGACCTGCCGCCCTCGCCGAACGAAATAGAGCACCACCAGCAGCAGCAGCACCTCGCCCGCCTCCGGGACGGGACCGAGCGCCTCGAATTCAGCCGCCCCGATCCCCGCCGCCATGACGGCGAAGACGGTGAGGAGAAAGATCGCCGTGAACGATTGCCGAAATGCGGCGCCATACCAGACCGCCGCCGCATCTGCCCAGCCATGGGCGTCGGCAAAGCGGGCCGTGAGCTCCTCGCGGCGCTCTGCGGGGAGCACCGTCCAGGCGCGGCGCCACTCCTCGCCGCAAGCCTCACCCGGCTGCTCGGGGATCGACCCACCGGCGGGAGCCTTCGTCCCGGCGGCGAAGTGCACCAGGCGGTCGTAGAGTCGCGAGCGCGGCCGTCGCGGGAAGTCCCCCGTCAGGAACTGGCCGAGGATGGGATCGGGGGTGGGTGCGGCGAGCAACGCCGTGAGGACGGCGGGGAGCCGATCGAGTCCACTCCCCCGCCCCTCGTCCGAGGCGCTCAGATCTTCCAGCCAGGGTGCGTTGGGAAGCCGGGGATCGATGCGAATGATCGGGACCGCGTCGCGTCGGGCGTGCTGCACCACCTCGGCGGTCCCCCCGACACCTCGAGCCCGCTCCCCATCCCAGACCGCGACCAACAGATCGGCCTGCTCCACCAGGACCCTGGCCAACGGGACGTAGGCGTCGTACCGCCCAGCCACGCCGTCGAGGACCGTGACGGCCGCGCAGCCCTCAATTGCGGCACGCAGCCCCTCCTGAGTGGTGGCGTGATGTCCCTCGATCGGGAACGGCAACACCGCATGCACCGCCCAGGACGGCTCGGTGTGTGCCGCATCGACGGCATCGCGATCGGTACCGTCGGCCATCCCGGTGAGCAGCGTGAGCCGCGGTCCGTCCGACCGATAGTGCCGCACATCCGCCGTGGTCGCCACGGCGCTTTCGCGGACCTGACGAAGGAGCCGGGCCAGGGTTCCCCGTAGCAGTCCGCGGTCCACCCCTTCGAGGCGCTCGGCCCGATGGCCGACCACCCCGACCCGGATGGCGACGCGGGGCCGGAGATCGGCGCGGACTGGTTCGGGGGATGCAGAGGGCATGGGGTCAGGGTCGGAGGGTGGCAGGGTACGCTGGGGCAACCCCCAAGATCTAACGGTCGCGGGGCCGCCCCGGAAGGCACGCGGCCGGTTGCGGCCCTGCCCGGTGAGAGCGATGTTCTTGCTCTCCTCCCTCCCCCGCGGTCCATGGCCCACGACGTCTTCATTTCCTACTCCAGCACCGATCAGCCGGCGGCGCTCGCCGTCCTGCACGGGCTCGAGAGTGCCGGCATCCGCTGCTGGATCGCACCGCGCGACATCACGGCCGGGGCGATCTGGGCCAAATCGATCATGGAAGGCATCAGCGGCTGCCGCGTCCTGGTGGTGGTGTTCTCCACCAACGCCAACCGGTCCGAGCACGTGATCAACGAAGTGGACGCCGCGGTCCGCAAGGGCGCGATCATCATTCCATTCCGCATCGAAGACGTGATGCCGGATGGGGCGATGGAGTACCACCTGCGCACGCGTCACTGGCTCGACGCGCTCACGCCGGACCTCCAGCGGCACACGGAATTGCTCGCGGAGAAGATCCTGCCGCTGCTCGCCGCGCCGAGTGGCGCGGGGCCCACACCGACGGCACCGCCCCGTCCGATCCCCGAGGGGCTGCCGAAGCGCCCGGTGAAGAAGGGGCCACCGCGCCAGTGGCGTCGCTATCGCACGCCGGCCGCGCTCCTCGGGATCGTCCTGCTCGGGGGTGGGTGGTACGCCACTCGTGCCCGGCCCAAGGAGGGCGTGCAGTTCGAGGTGAAGGAGGTGTCGAGTAGTGGCGGCACCGCACTCTCCGTCCGCGTGACCGGGGCGACGATGCGCTTCTTCGAAGGGCCGCGAGAAACACCGACGCTGACCACCCGCGCGTACGCCGACTCGTTCGCGATCGGCCGGGCCCGCTATCTCTACCCCGAACTCAAGCTGACCTACGACGCGCCGGGTCGCGACTTCACGATTCCGTTCTCGTGCACCGTTACGCGTGACGGTGGCACGGTGATCACCACCATCGCCATCGTGGCGAAACTCCAGGCCGCCTGGACCGAGAGCTATCACACTTACGGATACGGCCGCGACACGCCGGGCTGGTGGCAGCTCGGGCGTCACGAAGTGCGCTGCTACTATGGCGAGGAGCTGATCTTCCGCAACTGGTTCCGGATCGTCGCATCGGGTGACGGCGCGGCGTCGCCCGCCTCTGATGGTCCGGTCGCAACCGCCGAACCGCTGGCTCGCATCCATGCGCGCGTGCGGCGGATCACGCTCTTTCCGTCGGGTCGTCAACTGCCGCCGGAGGCCTCACAGAGTCCGACCACGACCTTCGAGTCGGCGCAGACCACCTACATCGGCGCCAAGGTGTTGCTCAACCACGACGCACCCGGTCGCCGACTCCAGGCGGCACTCACGTGCCGCTTCCTTCGCGACGGCACCACCGAAATGGGCCGCGCCACGCTGCGCTACGACATTCAGCCGACGTGGACCTCGACCTGGGCGGCGATCCCATTCGGTCGCGAGACGGCGGGCGGCTGGCCGGTCGGGCAATATCTGATCGCCTGTGACGACGGGCAGCGCACCCTCGCGCAGCAACGGTTCACGCTGCGCTGAGGGTCGGGCGGCTCAGCGTCGAGGCGGGAGCGCAGCCCGGGCCGCATCGACGCCCTTCGCGGCGTTCTGAATGCGCTCGGCCAGCTCCTTTGCCTCGGCAGCGGCACGCGTCGAGTCGTGATCGCGCAGTGCCTCGACAACTCCGGGGAACTGCACGTTGGAATAGCCGTTGTCGCGATCCGACGCGAAGATCAGGTTCTTCAACAGCGGCCGTCCCACCAGGCCACTCGGCCGCGCCAGCATCGGTTCGACGCGCCGCAGCAGCCGATTCGCCTCGGCGAGCGACCCCGGATCCGGATTGCTGGTCAACAGGGCGTCGCGCGCCGATGTAAAGCGCGCGCCGGCCGCCTCAAGCTCTCGCGCGGCCGCCGCCACGCCATCCAATTCGCCACCGATGGTGGCCGCCCCCGGCTCACGACGCGTGCGCTCGACCAGCGTGAGGAGGTACGCCCCGAGCATGCCGTGATCGAGCGGGACGACGGCCGCGTTTGCCAGTCGGGACAGAATCACCGACGACAGTTGACCCGCGGCGACATGGCTCAGGTATCCCGGATCGCCGAACCGCTCCATCCAGGTGTAGCTGTCGTACGCGCTGTGATACACGCCGCCCGGGCCACCGAAGCCGAACTCGATCGACGGCAGCCCGAGCATGTTGTAGAAGCCGGCGAAGTCCGACCCGCCGCCGAGATCGCCGACGGGCGGCAGCGGCCGCTGTGTGGTGACCGTGCGTTGCGCCCAGTCACGGTAGATCGAGCCGGTATCACCCGGCTGCCGGATCCCGTGCGTCGCGTCGCGCAGGAACGCCGCCAGTGACGCAGTCCCCCCGCCACCGAACGAGCGACCGGACGCCGCCACATCCTGGTTCAGGTAGGCGACAGCATTGGCCGACAGGGTGTCGCGCATCAGCTCGACCCACTCGGTCGACCCGACCAACCCCCACTCCTCGGCGTCCCAGGTGGCGAAGACGATCGTCCGGAGCGGACGGTGGCCCGCCTTGAGTGCTGCACCCCACGCCTCCGCGGCCTCCAGAATCGAGACGACACCGGAAACGTTGTCGGCCGCGCCCGGGCCCCAGGCATCGCGATGCCCGCCGACGATGACCATCTCGTCGGGAAACTGCGACCCGCGAATCACGCCGAAGGTGTTGACGATCGTCTTGAAGGCACGCTCGCCGCGCTCGGGCCAGAGCGCAACACGCGCCTGCACCTTCTCGTCGCCGAGGTGATAGCGGAACGCCAGACCACCCTGCCAGCCAGCGGGGACCGACGGACCGCGCATCTCACCAAGCAGCTGGCCGGCGTTGCCATAGGAAATGGGAACCACCGGAATCTTCGGCAGCGTAAGCGTCTCGGGGGCCGCACGCTTCGCGTCGAGCGTGGACGGCCACCCCGGCGTCGTCGGATCGCCGAAGCCGTTGTAGATCGAGCCGCGCTGCACCCCCGTCGCGGGCCGCATCGGACCTTCCGGATAGACGTCACCCTGCGTGAATCCGTCGTCGAGCGGATCGCTGTAGATCAGCAGCCCGACCGCGCCATGCGCTTCGGCCTCGCGCGCCTTGATGCCGCGGAAGGAGCGCCCGTACCGCGCGATGACGATGCGCCCTTTCACCGCGATGCCGAGCGAATCGAGCGTGGCGTAGTCGGCCGGGAGGCCGTAGTTCACGTAGATCAGCGGCGCACGCACGTCGCCGGCGCCGGCATTGCCATTCATTGCGGGCCAGCGCTGCAGTCCGGTGGTCGGGTCGCCCGCAACGGCCGGTTCACTGAGGTCGAGGCGACGGCGCGTCGGCGTGAGCCGTTCCACCACGGTCGAATCGTGATACGGCAGGTAGACGCGGAACGGCACCCGCATCGTGTCGAGCCCGTAGGAGGCCATCGTCGTGAGGACGTAGTCCGCCGTCGCCCGCTGCGCCGGCGTGCCCGCAATGTGCGGTCTGGCCGCCAACGTGCGGGCATGGGTGCGCGCCGTCGCCGCCTCGGGCACCGCGAGCAGCCGCGCCTCGAGTGCGGCTTCGCGTGCGGCGCCGAGCGGCGTGAAGCCGGTGATGGCAACCTGCGCCTCGGCGATCGTCGGTGCCGTCAACAGAACCAGTCCAGCAAGCAGGCGTGTCCGGATCATGGCGCGATCGTCCCTGTGATGTCGTAGATGCGAAGTTCCGGACTCGCGGGGTTCTTGGCGGTGAAGACGTAGGTCCGGCCGTTGATCACGGCAATCTCGCCGGTATGCAGCCCGCCGCTCACCACCACGGAGCCGCGGAGGACCGGGGCGCGGGGGTCGGCGAGGGAGTACACGTAGAGCCCGGCCCCGGCACCCCCTTCCGCGGTCGCGACGAGCGCGACGTTACCCGGGGTGACGGCGACGTCGCTCACCGTGGTGGCGTTCGGAATGGCAATCTCGAGAATCGGCGCTGGTGTCGTGCCGCCCACGTCCCAGATGCGGATGCTGTTCCCGCGCGCGTTCCGGTTGCCCCACCCGCCAGTGTAGGCGGTGGTCCCGGTGACCCAGAGGTCGGAGACATACTGCGTGGGCACGTTGTTGCCACCGCCGAGGGTGGCGAGCGTGAGCGGATCGAGCACCCAGAGGCCGCTGAGCATGTCCGTGGCGTACAGCCGGCCGCCCGCGAGCATCACGCCCCAGATGTAGGTGTTGTTGGCGCCGCCGGGTTGCACCTGCGCGACGATGCGGCTCGACATGTCACCGGTGAGGGTGCCGGACACATCGACGGCGATGACACCGCCATTGTAGTACGCCGCATAGAGAATCTGCCGCGCCTCATCCATCCAGAAATTGTGCGCCCCGGCGCCGGGGACAGTGATGAAGCCGACCTCGACCGGCGCGGCCAGGTTGCTGACGTCCACGATATGGATGTCGCCGGCCGATGCCACGCCGACGGTCCCCGGGCCTTCCTGGCCGATGAAGAGGTACTTCTTCTGGTTCGTCACCGGGTTGTGGAACCACCAGGCGTTGTGGACCTGCGCGCCGCCGGCCACGCCGTTGGTGTTCGTGATCAGCTGCGAGACGAGCTCCGGATTGTTCGGCGATCCGCCGCGAACACCGTTGCCGACATCGTAGATGTAGACGCCGGCATTCCAGGCGCAGACGAACGCCAGCCCGTCGCGCACGAAGGTATCGTGATGCCCGTACGTTGCCGGCACGCCGACCGACGCCACCAGGACCGGCGTCCGATTCACGACGGCACTCGTCGCGGTCGCGGAAAAGACGATTTCCGGGGTGCCCTGCGTCACCGTGGCGCGTGCCGAGTTCGTGCCGGCATTGGCCCCGAGGGTGAGCACCGCGGTCGCCTCGCCGAGGGCATCGGTGACCCCTTCACCCGGCGTGATCGCCCCCCCGCCCAGGATCGGATTCCAGCGCACCCGCCGTCCGGCAACGGGCACACCCAACTCGTCCTTCACGCGGATCTTGAACGGCTGCAGCGCCGTGCTGACGGAGGCCGTCTGGTTGTCGCCAGACACCAACGTCACAAAGACCTGGGGCTCGGAGGCGACGGGCGGCGTACCGCAACCAGCGACGACCAGCATGAGCAGGGCGAGTCGGGGGGCTCGAAGCATCTGAACCTTCTGCGGGAAGTGAGTCAGGGAGTGTGGTGCTGATGATCCGGGTCGGCGGCGAGAACGCCGTAGCGACCCATGCGGTGGTGACGCATCCCCCACCCCACAACCACACCGATCGATAATTGCCGAACGGAGGTCCGGCCATACAGTTGGACGGGGTCGAAGATCCCGGCGTCGAGCTTCTCCACGTCGCCGAACGTCGCTTCGATGAACGGCGTCGCCCGGAACGGGAGCGCGGGATCGCGAAGTTCGCGCGCCACGCGGACGGTGTGCAGCGTCCAGCGACCGATGCCGAGAATGCTGTTCTCAAGATGCGGGCGGAGCGATCGGAATGGATCGGTGAGGCGCTCCTCCTCCGGTCGATCCGTCGCCTCGAATCGATACCCTGCCGACCAGGGACCGCGGCTGATGCTCCCCTCGGCCAGCAGGGAGAGGAAGACGAAGGTCCCCTCGAGTTCGCTGGTGCGCGCCCACTCGGCCATCATGTAGCGAGTGCCCCAGCTCGGGGCATCCTGCCAGCGAAGTGATCCCGACGCCTTCTTGGCCCGACCGCCGGCCGCCAGACGATGCTCCGGGGAAAGTATCGAGGCCACCGACGCCTGGAGTTCGAGTCCGGTCAGGGGACGCACCGTCACCCGGAGCGCGCGCGAATCGCCGAAGCGCCACTGCCCGTCGGGAAGTCGCAGGAGCGGCCACTGCGACGGACGCTCCGGCTCATCCCCGTTGAAGAGGGCGCCCTCGACGGTCACCGGACCATGATCCACCTGGCCGATGACGACGGCGCGTTCCAGCACCTGCGCCAGGTGGTGGTTTACCGGGTAGCGGAGGAACGGCCGCACCATCGGGTCGTCTGTGCCGAACGGTACGAAGCCCTTCCCTGCCACCAGGCCGAGTCGGGTGCCGCGCCGCGCCGTCCCCAGCAGATCGGGCGTCCCGAGCAGCAGCTCGTGGACCGTCGTGTGCGGGTGTCGCCGATCGACAAAGCCCTCGCCCCAACCGCCAGGGGTCAGCTCGCCATCCGGGATGCTGATGCTCTCGAAGTTCAGGGTGAACGTCGCCTGCAGGCGCCCGCCCGCGGCGCTCAGCAGCCCCATCGCGACGGGCTGCACGAGGCGAACCTCGGTCAGCGAGCCGCCACCGGGGATCGGGTCGACCGAGGTCGCCACGCCGACCCCTTGCGCCATCGGCGTGAGCCGAACGCTCGACTGGGCGGAGAGCGCGATCGCGCCCCCGCCCAGTGCGGCCACCACGACCAGCGCCCGCCCGCGCCAGCTCACATCACGCCTGAGGCGGCGTGCGCGCCGACGCGCTCACCGAGCGAGGCTCGGAGATATTCGCGGTTCAGGAAGGCGATGTTCTCGATCGAGATCTCCTTGGGGCAGGCAGCCTCGCACTCGCCGAAGTTGGTGCAGCCGCCGAAGCCCTCCTCGTCCATCGCGTTCACCATCGCCAGCACCCGGCGCTCGCGCTCCGGCTGGCCCTGCGGCAACAGCCCGAGGTGGGTCACCTTCGCCGAGGTGAAGAGCATCGCCGAGGCATTGGGGCAGGCCGCGACACACGCACCACAGCCGATGCAGGCGGCGGCATCCATCGCGCGGTCGGAGGCCTCCTTCGCAATCGGAATCGCATTGCCGTCCGGCGGCGCGCCGGTCGGCACGGAGACGAAGCCCCCGGCCTGGATGATCCGGTCAAACGGCGAGCGATCGACGACGAGGTCGCGGAGCACCGGGAACGCCTTCGCGCGCCACGGCTCGATCGCGATCACGTCCCCATCCTTGAAGCTGCGCATGTGCAGCTGGCAGGTGGTGACCCCACGCTTCGGACCATGCGGCGCGCCGTTGATCACCAGCGAACACATGCCGCAGATTCCCTCGCGACAATCGTGGTCGAAGGCGATCGGCTCTTCCCCGCGGCCCTGCAACTCCTCGTTGACCACGTCGAGCATCTCGAGGAACGACATGTGCTCGTTCGCCGTTGCCGCGTACTGCTTGAATGCACCCGGCGCCCCGGGACCCGCCTGGCGCCACACCTTGAGGGTCAGCTTCATGTCGCTCACTTGTAGCTCCGCGTCGCGAGCTTGACGAATTCGAAGTTCAGCTCTTCCTGGTGGCGGAGCGGCGTCTTCCCCTCCCCCTGATATTCCCACACGGCGGCGTGCGCAAAGTGCTCGTCGTCGCGCAGCGCCTCGCCGTCTTCGGTCTGGTACTCGGTCCGGAAGTGTCCGCCACACGACTCTTCGCGCTCGAGTGCGTCGCGGCACATCAACTCGGCGAACTCCATGTAGTCGGCCACGCGCCCCGCCTGCTCGAGCGCCTGGTTCAACGCTGCGCCCGACCCCAGCACCTTCAGGTTGCTCCAGAACTCCGCCCGGAGTTCCGGAATCCGCTTGAGCGCTTCCTGCAATCCGGCCTTGTCACGCGCCATGCCGCACTTCTCCCACATCAGGAGGCCGAGCTCGCGGTGGAACGAATCCACCGTGCGCGTCCCCTTGATGTCGAGGAAGCGCTGCGTCGCCGCCCGCACTTCCGCCTCCGCGGCCTTGAACGCCTCGTGCGAGGTGTCGACCGGCGCGAGCTTGGTGCCGGCGAGATAGTCGCCAATCGTGTACGGCAGGACGAAGTAGCCGTCGGCCAGCCCCTGCATCAGCGCCGAGGCGCCGAGGCGGTTGGCGCCGTGGTCGGAGAAGTTGGCCTCGCCGATCACGTGCAGCCCCGGCAGCGTGCTCATCAGGTTGTAGTCGACCCAGAGTCCGCCCATGGTGTAGTGGACTGCCGGATAGATACGCATCGGAACCTGATACGGATTCTCGCCGGTGATCTGCTGGTACATGTCGAAGAGGTTGCCGTACCGCTCGCGGATCGTCGCCTCGCCGAGTCGCGCGATCGCCGCGGAGAAGTCGAGGTAGACGCCGCGGCCACCGGGGCCGACGCCGCGCCCGTCGTCGCAGGCTTCCTTGGCGGCCCGGGACGAGATGTCACGCGGCGCGAGGTTGCCGTAGCTCGGGTACTTCCGCTCGAGGTAGTAGTCGCGCTCGGCCTCGGGGATCTGCCCCGGGGCGCGCGTGTCGCCCTGCTTCAGCGGCACCCAGACACGACCATCGTTCCGGAGCGATTCCGACATCAGCGTCAGCTTGGACTGGTAGTCGCCGCTCACTGGAATGCAGGTCGGGTGAATCTGGGTGAAGCACGGGTTCGCGAAGCCGGCGCCGCGCTTGTAGGCACGGTAGGCGGCCGTCACGTTGGCGCCCTTGGCGTTGGTCGAGAGGTAGAAGACGTTGCCGTAGCCCCCGGTGCCGAGGACGACGGCGTGCGCCGCGTGCGAGGTGACCTCGCCGCTGACCAGGTCGCGGACGACAATGCCGCGCGCCTTCCCGTCGACCACGACCACGTCCAGCATCTCGTGCCGGCTGTACATCTTGACCGCCCCGAGACCGATCTGCCGCTCGAGCGCCTGGTAGGCGCCGATCAGCAACTGCTGGCCGGTCTGCCCCCGGGCGTAGAAGGTCCGCGAGACCTGCGCACCGCCGAAGGAACGGTTCGCGAGCATGCCGCCGTAGTCGCGCGCGAACGGAACACCCTGCGCCACGCACTGGTCGATGATGTTCACCGACACCTGCGCCAGCCGATAGACGTTGGCCTCGCGGGCCCGGAAGTCGCCGCCCTTGATGGTGTCCTTGAAGAGCCGTTCGACCGAGTCGCCGTCGTTCTGGTAGTTCTTGGCGGCATTGATGCCGCCCTGCGCTGCGATGGAATGGGCGCGGCGCGGCGAGTCCTGGAAGCAGAAGCAGGAGACCTGGTAGCCGAGCTCGGCCAACGAGGCCGCCGCCGAGGCACCAGCGAGGCCGGAGCCGACGACGATGACGTGGAACTTCCGCTTGTTGGCGGGCGACACGAGCCGCACGTCGGCGCGATGACGATCCCACTTCGCGTCGAGCGGTCCGGCCGGGATCTTGGCGTCGAAATTCATGACTGTGCTACCCCGGTTGTCAGCGCAGGAGCCCGAAGAGGGCGGCAAGCGGAATGGAGAGGAAGCCGCCGGCCACCAGCAGCGTGAGCCCGACCGCGATCGAGGTGCGGGTCCGATTCCAGGCCGGGTGATTCAGCCCGAGGGTCTGGAAGACCGACCAGATGCCATGCCAGAAGTGGGCGCCGATGGCGACCATCGTCACGGCATAGAACGCCGCCGTCCATTGCACCTGCATGCCGCTGATCAGATTCCGCCCGACTTCGCCAGGGTAGAAATCCGGGTGCAGCGTGCCAGTGGTGAAATGGAGGATGTGAAAGACGATGAAGACCAGGATCAGCACGCCGCCCCAGCGCATCGTCCGGGCGGCATACGTCGAGACCCGCCGTTCCGCCTGGCTGTAGGCCTGTGGCCGGGCGCGCCTGGCCATCTGGGTGAGCTGGTAGGCGGCGAGGATGTGAATACCGACCATCGCCAGCAGTCCCGCGCGTGCGACCCAGAGCAGCGCCCCGAAGGAGCGCAGCCACTCGGCGTAATGGTCCAACTTCGCCGGGTCGACAAAGATCAGGACATTCGACGCCATGTGGGACACCAGGAATCCCACCAGCGCCAGCCCGCTCACCGCCATCGCGACCTTCTTGCCGATCGCGGTCTGCCAGAGTGCCTCGAGTCGATTCATCCGGCGCTCAGACGATCGCCTGGATCGACCGCACCGATTCGGCCGAGGCGTGCAGCGCCGTGCGCTCGTCGTCGGTCAGCGTGATGTCGATGATCCGCTCCAGCCCGCCGCGACCGAGGACGCAGGGCACGCCGCAGTAGACGTCGGTGAGGCCGAACTCACCCTGCAGCCACGCCGAGCACGGCAGGACGCGCTTCTTGTCGAGGACGATGGCCTCGACCATCTGCACCGCCGCCGCACTCGGCGCATAGTAGGCCGAGCCGGTCTTCAGGTGGGCGACGATTTCCGCGCCGCCATTCCGCGCCCGCAGGACGATCGGATCGAGGACCTCTGGCGTCAGCAACTGGGTGACCGGGATCCCCGAGACGGTGGTGTACGACACCAGCGGCACCATCGTGTCGCCGTGGCCACCGAGGACCATCGCCTGGATGTCTTCGACGGACACGCCCATCGCCTCGGAGAGGAACATCCGGTAGCGCGCGGTGTCGAGCACGCCGGCCATGCCGATCACCCGCTCGCGCGGGAAGCCGGTCGCCTGGCGCATCACGTAGCACATGGCGTCGAGGGGATTGGAGACGACGATCACGATCGCGTTGGGCGCGACCTGCTTGATCTGTTCGCCGACGGAGCGGACGATGCCGGCGTTGGTCTTGACGAGGTCGTCGCGGCTCATCCCCGGCTTGCGGGCGATACCGGCGGTGACCACGAAGAGCTCGGACCCGGCGGCGAGGGTGTAGTCGTTGGCGCCGACGACCCGTGCGTCAAAGCCCTCGACCGGGCCCGATTGCCACTGGTCGAGGGCCTTCCCCTGCGGGATCCCCTCCGCCACGTCCACCATCACCACCGTCCGCGCGAGATGCTTCTCGGCGATTCGCTGCGCTGCGGTGGCGCCGACGTTGCCGGCACCGACCACCGTGATCTTCTCGAACATGGGCCTTCCCGACCAGAGTGTCCTGACCGCGGCGCGGACGTCGTATCCGCTCGGCTGGTCAGCCTCGGAAACGTAATCGGCCGGGACACTCCCCCCAACGGGGGTGGGTCGGCTAGCGCCGCCTCGCGCGGCTCCGTGGCCGCTCGGTCGGCGGCGCGGCCACGCCGGCGGCGGTCCCGTCGCCGATCCGCTTCGAGGCAAAGCCGAGGAGCGCCTTGGTGGCGCCGGCCAGATCGCCGGGCACCTTCCCTGCCAGCCGGGGCAGTCGGTAGATCCGCTCCGGGTACTTGTCGCGGATCTTCTCCGGCAGCGCCAGGCTCGCGTCGCCGAGCACCAGCACGCTGTTGGCCCGGAAGGGCGCCTCGGCGGCGTCCCGCTCGGCATCGGCCGAGAAGTAGAGGCAGCGCTCCCGACTCATCGCGTCACGGAAGGCGCGCCAACCGGGATGCAGCCACCAGTCGAGCGCCTCCCAGTCCTTCGGGCCGGCAGCGCGGAACTCGGCCGCGTCGGCGGCGAAGGTCAGCGGTCCGATCAGGTGGAGCGACGCATCGGCGGCGCCGCACTCGCGCGCCACCGCGCCGGTGACCTCGGCGGGAACGGCTTCGAGCAGGGCAATGTGGAGCGGCATGCTGGGCCCGGGCTGCGGGAAATGAAGGGTGGGACTGCTGAAGAGAACGCGAAACCCGGCCATCCCGCAACCATCGCGAGACGACCGGGAATCGGATGCCCTGCCCTGGCGTGCTACTGGCGGCAGCTCGCCTTGGGGTTGAACGGCCCTTCCTTGTCGAGCTTCACGCGATGATCGAGGTTCGCCGCACGGAGCACGACATCGAAGCTGAGCTTCGCCACATCGGCCATGTGGCCGTAGTTGATGTACTGCGGCTCATCGGTCACCTGGTGGTAATCCGAGTGGCCGCCGGTCGTGAAGAAGACGACCGGGATGCCGTACTTGGCGTAGCTCCAGTGGTCGCTGCGGCAGTAGATGTTCTGCGGATGGCCGTCCGCATCGATCTCATAGTCGAACGTGAAGCCATGCTTCTTGTCGGTGTTCACCGATTCGACGAGGTCACCGTACTCCTTCGAGAGCCGGCGCGAGCCAACCAGCTGGAGGTAGCCGGCGCCGCCGTAGATCAGGCCACCGGCCTTGGTGCTGCCCGTGACGTCCGAGGCGAAGCCGCGACCGACCATGTCCATGTTGACCGCCGCGACGATCGAATCGCGCGGAACGGTCGGATGGTCGACGAAGTACCCCGACCCGATCATCCCCGACTCTTCACCCGTCTGCCAGATGAAGATCACCGAGCGCTTCGGCTTGATGACGCCCTTGGCAAACGCCTCCGCCACCTCGAGCACGGTGACGCTGCCCGAGCCGTCATCGTCCGCGCCGTTGTAGATCGAGTCCGCGCGCGGTGCCGTCCGGATCCGGCGGGCCGCGGCGATCTTGCCGTTCACCATCGCCCACTTGACCGGATCCTTCAGCGCGTCCGGCGAGGGACGGCTGTCGGCACCCTGAATCAGGAACACCTCGGCGAAGGCCTTGAGCGAGTCGTGGTCGGCCGGGCGGTTGTTGTAGCCGACGTGGTCGTTGTGCGCGCCGATGAGGACGTACTGCGACTTCAACGTCGGATCGGTACCGGGGAGGATCGCCACGACGTTGCGCGTCGGGACCGGTGCCGCCGTGAAGTTGATGTTCGCCGCGAGGACGGCCCCTTCGGTGCCCTTGGCGACCTGCTCAATCGGCTTGCCGAACAGCAGTTCGGCGACGCGCGGCGTGATGGTCAACTGCAGCGGCGACGTCTCCGCGACCGCGGCGCCAACCAAGGTGTTCGGCGTTTCCGTAACCCTGGCATTGACGGCCATCGCCGGGAGGGTCGCCGGGCCAACCATCACCAGCGCGGCCGCACCGGCGTAGAGCGCCGGCGAGATCGGCCCGCGACCCGCCGCCCCGCTCGCGAGTGGCGTGGTGACCACGACGACCTTCCCCTTGATCTGCTCCGGCGTGACCGAGTCCCCGCGCATGCCGCCATAGATCGCGGTGCCGGTCCGGTTGCCGATCTGATTCCCGGTGAGGTCCTTGCCGACGACCAACGCCGCGCCGCCCGCCGAGGCCGTGCTCGCCCGGTCGAGCATCCGGCCGTACGTCGAGAGGTTCTGGAAGAAGGTGCCGTTGTCGCCACCCGGGCGCAGGCCGAGCCGGCGCACTTCGCGCTCGATGTAGGCCGTCGCACGGATGTTGTCCTCGGTGCCGAAGCGGCGGCCCATCATCGAGTCGTCGGCATAGACGTAGAGCCGGGTCATCAGGTCGCCGGCCGAGATCGCCGGGGTCGTCATCGGCCCCTTGTACTTGAGCGGGAGCGGCTGCTGTGCCGCGGCAGGGGTGGCGAGGGCGACGAGCGTCGTCAGCAGCAACGCCTGGCTGGAACGGGAGGAAATCGACAAGAGCATCACCACGAGTGAAGGGGAACCAAGGACGCGCCACCACCCGGCGGCGCCAACAACGAGAGCACTACGCACCACCTCGCCAGAAGTTGCTCAGCCGCCCCGCACGTGCATTTCCTTGCGCGGATCGGCCCGAAGGCCTTCCAGCGGCACCAGAATGCCACGTTCCTGCACCGCTGTCCGCTCCTCGGCCCCGCGGTCCCGGCGTGACGCCCAGGCCGCGCGGAGGATGTCGCGGATCGCGACGTCGTCGCTCCCGTCCCGAAGCGCGGTCCGCAGGTCGATCCCGCTCGGCGCGTAGAGGCAGCGATAGAGCGTCCCGTCGGCCGTGAGGCGTGCCCGATCGCAATCCCGACAGAACGGGGCCGTGGTCGACGAAATGACCCCGACCACCGTGCCGTCGGCGAAGCGATACCGCTCGGCCGGCGCCCGCGGATCGCCATGCCGCGGCTCGGCGGTCACCGCGCCGAACGCCTCGGCCAATCGCGCCAGGATCTCCTCGCGCGGGACGACCTGCGTCGAGTCCCAATCGGTGGCGCCGCCGACATCCATGTACTCGATGTAGCGTGGCTCGAGGCCGGCGCGCGTCGCGAAGCGAGCCAGGTCGACGAGCTCGTCGTCGTTGAAGCCCCGCACGACCACCGTGTTGAGCTTGATGCCGGCAAATCCCGCGCGGATGGCGGCGGAGATCCCTTCGAGCGCATCGCCATGGTGCGTGCTCTTGGCAAAGGCCGCCATCCGATCGGCGCGCAGGGTGTCGAGCGAAATGGTCACGCGATGCAGCCCCGCGGCCTTCAGCGCCTCCGCCTGCTGCGCGAGCAGCAGGCCGTTGGTCGTGAGGGCCACTTCCCGGATGCCCGGCACCGCCACCAACGTCGCGACGAGTTGTGCGAGGTCGCGCCGAAGCAGTGGCTCGCCACCGGTGAGTCGCAGCTTCGAGACACCGAGCGACGCGAAGGCAGTCGCCAGGCGGGTGATCTCCTCGAAGGAGAGAAGCGACGCCCGCGGCAACCAGGTGTACTCCTCCTCGGGCATGCAGTAGCGGCACCGAAGGTTGCAGCGATCGGTCACCGAGATCCGCAGCGAGCCGAGCGGGCGGCCGAACTGGTCGAGCACGCCGCTCATGGCGTGCCTCCGGTCGGCACGGTTCCGTCAGGCGCGGTCGGATCGACCCATGCCTCGCTACCATCGAGGTACCGCTCCCGCTTCCAGATTGGCACCTGGGCCTTCACGGCCTCGATCACCCAGCGGCAGGCCTCAAATGCGGCGTCGCGGTGCGCAGAGGCCGCCACGACGATCACGGCGGCCTCACCAACGGTCAGCCCACCCAGCCGGTGCGCCAGGGCGACCCTGACCTTCCACTGCCCCTCGGCCTCCGCCACGATCCGGGCGCAGGCCGCCTCGGCCATCGCCCCGTAGGCGCTGTACTCCAGTCCCAGGACGCCCCGACCGGCGTGATGGTCGCGGACGAGGCCAACGAAGGTCGCCAACGCCCCACGGTCGGGAGCGGAGACCGACGCCATCAGCGCCGGGAGATCGAGGGGATCGTGTTGCAGGTGCACGGGTTAGCCTCCCGCGAGCGGCGGGAGCAGGGCCAGTTCCGCATCGGCGGGAAGGCGGTCGCCGGGGGCGGCCTGTGCCTGGGCGACGGCAACGAACGGCTGGGGAGGAAGTGACGCGCCCCCCGGCAACGCGCGGAGGGCAGCGATCAGATCAGCAACGGTGGCACCATCGGGGAGATCCACTGACACCGACTCCGCGCCGAACAGTTCGGCGTACCGCGCGAACAGCAAGACCGGCCGACGCATCACTCGTCGTCGTCCATCTCCGACCCATCGTCGATGTATTCCTCGTGAGCGACGAGTGCCCGCAACTCCTTGCTGGGCTTGAACACCGGCACGGGACGCGCGGCCACTTCCACCGGATCACCGGTGCGCGGATTGCGCGCCATGCGCGTCTTGCGACGACGGATCTTGAACGTCCCGAAGCCGCGGACTTCGATGTTGTGCTGGTCGCGCATCGCCAACTTCACGGCGTCCAGGAAGGCGTCCACCACGCGGGCGCAGTCCTTCTTGGAGATCATCGGCCCCGACGTTCGGGCGATGGCGGCAGTGACTTGTTCGACGAGATCGGCTTTGGTCATCTGAGCCCCTCGGGGAGACACCGTGAGGGCCGTCCACAGGCCCCCTTCGGGCCGATATGTACGACCCTTAAGCGTTGTCTGTCAAGAGGTTGCGCCCTTTTCGGCTCGCCGGACCCGGATCGCCTCCAGGAACTCGCCGAAGTGCGGGAAGGCATCATGGGGCCCCGGAGCCGCTTCGGGGTGGTACTGGACCGCGAAGACGGGGAGCCGAGTGTGCTTGAGCCCCTCCACCGTCCCGTCGTTCAGATTGAGGTGGGTCACCGCCAGCTCCGGGGCCCCGGGAATGCCCGCTTCCGTGCCCTGGACCGCGAATCCGTGGTTCTGGGTGGTGATCAGGACCTTCCCCGTCGCCAGCTCCTTCACGGGGTGATTACCGCCCCGGTGGCCGTACGGCAGCTTGGCGGTGGCGCCCCCGAAGGCGAGCCCGACCAGCTGGTGCCCAAGGCAGATCCCGAAGGTCGGGACGCCGGCCTCGGCGACCGCACGAATCGTCTCGCGGGCATAGCCAACGGCGGCCGGATCGCCCGGACCATTCGAGAGGAAGAGCCCATCAGGCGCCTTCGCCAGAATCTCGGCGGCGGTCGTCTCGGCCGGCACGACCTCGACGCGGAGGCCGGTCGACTCGAGCATCCGGACAATGTTGCGCTTCATCCCGAAGTCGATCGCCACCACCGATGGCCCGCTGCCCTGCACATACGACTCGGTGACCGTCGCACGCGAGGCGAGGTCGAGGCCGTTCATCGATGGCGATGCGGCGAGTTCGGCGCGCAGCGCATCAGTCGGCCCGTTCCCCTCGGCGATCACGCCGCGCATCGCGCCGCGTTCGCGGATGTGCCGCGTCAACCGGCGGGTGTCGACGCCCGTGATGATCGGCACGCCGGCGGCGGCAAGCCACTCAGGCAGCGACGTCACCGCCTGCCAGTTCGAGTAGTGCTCGGCCAGCTCCCGCACGACCACGCCGCTCACCTGCGGGTGCGCGGATTCGTCGTCGGTCGCGGTGATGCCGTAGTTGCCGATCATCGGCGCCGTCATCACGACGATCTGGCCGAGGTAGCTGGGATCGGTGAACGTTTCCTGATAGCCGGTGAGGTTGGTGGTGAAGACGACTTCACCGAACCCCTTGGCGATCGGTCCGACCAGTTGGCCGGCGAACCAGCTGCCGTCCTCCAACAAAACGAAGGCGGGACGAAGTGTCCCGCCTGCGTTGGTCGCCATCACGGCTGCTTGGTCCCGGCGGGCGCCGGTGCTGGCGTCGTCCCGGGAGCGGGAGCGGGCGCCGTGGTGACCGGCGGGGGAGCCGTGGTACCCTCGAGCGGCGAGGTCGGCACGGGCGCCTGCTGGGCCCCCTGCTGCAGCTTCTGCTGCACCTCGCTGGCCGCAGTGGCCCTGCCCGGCGCGATCGCCGAGAGGAGCAGTGCGAGGCCCATGAAGGCGCCGCCAGTGATCCAGGTGGCCTTGGTCAGGATCGTGGTGGCCTGACGGCCGCCGATCGCCTGCACGCCGCCGCCGCCGAGCGAGGCAAGCCCGCCGCCTTGGCCAGCCTGCATCAGAACGACCGCCGCGAGGATCAGGGCGTCGAGAATCATCAACGTCAGCAGAAAACCGAACATCCGAAAGTCCTGTGGTTTGAGCCTAGCCCCCCAAGATAGCGGCCCGGTGGACCGGGCTCAACCTCTAGGGGGCCAGCGTCGAGCAAATCCCCGCCCACCCATCCGGGTCGAGCGAGGCGCCACCGACCAGCACCCCGTCGAGCTCGGGCTGGGCCAGGAGGGCGGCCGCGTTGCCGGCGTTGACGGAGCCGCCGTAGAGGACTCGGGTCGTCCTCGGGAGGCCCAACCCCTCCAGCACCCCGCGAATGGCGGCGTGGACCGTGTTGGCGTCCTCCGGGGTGGCGTTCTTGCCGGTGCCGATCGCCCAGACCGGTTCGTAGGCGATCACCAGGTCGGCCGTCGGTGCCACACCGGCGAGCGCGGCCTGGAGCTGCCTGGCGCAGACAGCCTCGGTCTCCCCGGCCTCGCGCTGCGCGAGCGTCTCGCCGACGCAGAGCATCGCCTGGAGGCCACCGCCGAGCACCGCCGCCACCTTCTTGGCCGTCTCGGCGTCGGTCTCCCCGAAGACGTGCCGCCGTTCGCTGTGGCCGATCAGCGCGGCACCCGCACCGGCGGCGCGCACGAGCGGGACGCTGACCGCCCCGGTGAAGGCGCCCTTCGGCTCCCAGTGCACGTCCTGCGCACCGGCGACGATGTGATCATGTCCGCGGATGGCGTCGGCCACTGCTTCGAGCGACACGGCCGGTGGAAAGAACGCCAGCGTGCGGCCGGCACGCGGCGCGTCGAGCGAGAGAAAGCGCTCGAGGTAGAGTCGTGCCTCACCGGGGGCGACCTGCATCTTCCAGTTCGCGGCGAACAACACCGGGCGCCCCATCAGGCGTCGTCCAATGCTTCGACACCCGGCAACGGCTTCCCTTCAAGAAACTCGAGCGATGCACCGCCACCGGTCGAGACGTGCGTCACCTGCGACTCCAGTCCGGCGGCCACAATCGCGGCAGCCGAGTCGCCGCCGCCCACGATGGTGATCGCCCCCGATGCCGTGGCCGACGCCAGCGCGCGCGCCACGCCCATCGTGCCGGCGTCGAACGGCGGCATCTCGAACACCCCCATCGGGCCGTTCCAGATGACGGTGCGTGCGCCCGCGATGATCGCCGAGAACTGCATCACGCTCGATGCGTCGATGTCGTACATCGCCCAGCCCGCCGGGATGCCATCGCGTGGCACGCCGCGCGTCACCGCGTGCGGCTCGAGTCGCTCGGCGATTCGCGCCCCGGTCGGCAGGACCAGTTTGCTGCCGGCCTTGGCAATCAGTTCCTTGGCCATCTCGACCCGGTCGAGCTCAACCAGCGAGTTGCCGACCTCGAGTCCCATCGCCTTGAAGAAGGTGCACGCCATCGCGCCGCCGACCAGGATATGATCGACCTTCGGGAGCAGCGCCTCGATGAGGTCGATCTTCCCCGAGATCTTGGCGCCACCGAGAATGGCGACGAACGGGCGCACCGGTTTGTTGACGGCCTCGCCGAGGAACGTCAGTTCCTTCTCCATCAAGAAGCCGGAGACGGCCGGCTTGAGCAGATGCGCGATCGCTGCCGTGCTGCTGTGGGCGCGATGCGCCGAGCCGAACGCGTCGTTGACATACATGGTGCCGAGCGCGGCGAAGCGCTGCGCCAGCGCCTCGTCGTTCTTCTCCTCGCCCGGATAGAAGCGGGTGTTCTCCGCCAGCGCGACACCACCGCGCGGCATGTGCCGCACCGTCGCGGCGGCGTCATCGCTGGTCGGATCCGGCAGGAACGTCACCGGGAAACCCAATGCCACTTCGAGCGCGCGAGCCACCGGGCGGAGCGAATACTTCGGATCGGGACCGCCCTTGGGACGGCCGAGGTGCGAGAGCAGGACCACTCGCGCGCCCTTGTCGCGGAGGTAACGGATCGTGGGCAACGACGCCCGGATCCGCGTGTCGTCGCCGACCACGCCATCGGTGATCGGGACGTTCAGATCCACCCGAACCACGACACGTTGCCCGTCGAGGTGCACCCCCTCGAGCGAGGCGAGGGTCCGCTTGCTCACAGCTGCGCGCCGATGTGACGGATCATGTCGACGCAGCGCGCCGAGTACCCCATCTCGTTGTCATACCACGACGAGACGTGGATCATCGTCCCCTCGAGCACGGCGGTCGAGAGCGCGTCGACGGTGCTCGAGGCGCGGTCGCCGGTGTAGTCCACCGAGACCAACGGCTCATCGCTGACGAAGAGCACGCCCTTGAGCGCACCAGCGGCCGCCGCGCGGAAGGCCGCGTTGACCTCCTCCACCGTGGTGGTCTTCTCGACCGTGCAGACCAGCTCGACGAGCGAGACGTCGGCGGTCGGGACGCGCAGCGCGACGCCGTCGATCTTCCCCTTCACCTCGGGGATCACGAGCGACGTGGCCTTCGCGGCGCCAGTGCTGGTCGGGATGATCGACATCGCCGCCGCGCGCGCCCGGCGCAGATCCTTGTGCGGCAGGTCGAGGATGTTCTGGTCGTTGGTGTAGCTGTGCACGGTGGTCATGTAGCCGCGCACCCAGCCGAAGTTGTCGCGGATGACCTTCACCACCGGCACGAGGCAGTTCGTGGTGCACGACGCGTTCGAGATGACGTGGTGCTTGGTCGGATCGTAGTCGAGGTGGTTCACGCCGTAGACGAAGGTCTTGTCCTCGCCCTTCGCCGGCGCCGAGATGATCACCTTCTTCGCGCCGCCCTGGATGTGCAACGCCGCCTTGTCGCGATCGGTGAAGTGGCCCGTCGATTCGAGCACGATGTCGACACCGAGCTCGCCCCAGGGCAGCTTGGCCGGGTCGCGCTCGGAGAGGACGCGCACCAGGTCGCCGCCGACGTCGAGCCCGCCCTCGACCGCGCGGACGTCGCCCGGGAAGCGGCCGTGCACCGAGTCGTACTTGAGGAGGTGCGCCAGCGTCTTCGTGTCCGTCAGGTCGTTCACGGCGACGAAGTCGATGTCGGTGACCCCCGCGGCCTTCGCGGCGCGAATCACGTTGCGGCCAATGCGGCCGAAACCATTGATGCCAACACGGATGCTCATACGGGCTCCTCACTCCAGCGAGAGTGGGTCAAGGGTCTCAATCGGGCAGCGGCGCCCACCAAGGGTGGTTCGGCGCGCGCAAAGGTGATCGCTTCCACCTGGGGAGCTCCGGCATCGAGCAACGCCCCAGCAGCGGAAACTAATGTCGCTCCGGTGGTGAATACATCATCCACAAGAATGACGCCTCGGGCACTCGGAATGGCACCAAACGCCTCGGCGAGATTGGCCAGCCGGGCCTCGGGGGCCAGGCGGGTCTGCGTCGGGGTTTCACGGCAGCGGACGAGCCGCTCCGGACGGACCGGCCACCCTGCACGCCGCCCGAGCGCCCGGGCCAACACCTCGGCTTGGTTGTAGCCCCGCTGCCGCCGCCTCCCTGCCGCCAGCGGGATCGGGACCAGATCCGCGTCGGGCCGCCCAGCCAGCAATGGCGCCATCCGGACCGCGAAGGCGTCCGCCAGCCGCCACCAGCCGAGGTACTTGAAGCGATGCACGAGGGGGCGGACCCGGTCATCAAGGAAGACGGCGGATTGCACCGGACCGATCCCGGCCGGCCACTGGGCGCAGAGTCGGCACGCCAGACCAAGCGGAGATGGTTCGCCACAGATGGCACAGCGGGGCTCGGGGAGGGCGCGCCACTGCACCCGGCAGCCGGCGCAGACGAGGGGCTCGTCCGGCTCGACCACCGGTTGCTGGCAGACGAGGCATTCCGACGGGAGGAGCCAGCGCTCCGCCCGTCGGGCCACTTCACCCCAGGCGACCATCGAGGGCGGCCTGCAGGATGGCCATCGGCGCGGTGAGGCCGGGGAACCAGAGTCGCCACGAGGCCGCGCCCTGCACGAGCAGAATGTGGCGGCCGTCATCCGCCCGAAGACCGCGCGCACGGCACGCCTCGACCCACCGCGTCGGGCCACGCTCGAGGTAGGTCAGGTCAAGCGCCGCGCGCAGCGCCGGTCCCTGCGACGGATCGATCGGCATGCCATCGCCCCCGGCCAAGCCGAGTGGTGTGGCGTTGATGACCACCTCGCACTCCTCGGCCGCCGCGGCGGCCACGCCCACGGAGGCACACCACGCCAGAAATGCCTCGCCACGCCCCGGGGCCCGGGAGCGCACCGCGATCCGGGCACCCCGCTCGCGCGCTGCCCCCACGACGGCGCGGGCGCTCCCACCGGTCCCAAGCAGATGCCACGCTGTGGCGGGCGCCTCGAGCCGATCGAGCGCCGAGAGAATCCCGTCGACATCGCTGTTGCCAAGCATGGTGCCACCGTCGACGCCGCGGCCGAAGACATTGGCCACACCCAGCGCCTGCACGCGCTCGTCGCGCACACCAGGCAGAGCGGCGGCAGCGTTCTTGTGCGGAATGGTGATGTTGCCGCCACCACCGCTGGCCACCAAAGTGTCGGCCAATGTCGGGAGCTGGGCGGCACTGCACGGCATCGCGACGTACACCGCATCCAGACCCGCGGCGAGGAAGCCGGCGTTCTGCATGCGCGGCGAGAGCGAGTGCGACACCGGATCGCCAAGCAGGGCAAAGAGGCGGGTGTTGGCGCTGATCCTCACGGCCGCGCCTCGCGGACCAGCCGCGCCGTCACGGAGCCCATGAGCTGGTCGAGGCTGTCGGCGGTGTAGCGATAGTCCTCGACATCGCCGCCAACAGGGTCGGCGACGTCCGGTGGAAAGTCGTCGCGGCGGCCGGCATACTCGACCACCGTGTGGGTCTTCCCTGCTCCCCCCATGGCGAGCACCGCCGTGGCGTGGCTCCGGCTCATCGTCAGGATCAGGTCGGCCTGCCGCACCAGGTCAATGGTGAGCGCCGTCGCGCGATGCGCCGACAGATCGAGCCCACGCTCGAGCGCCACCAGGTACGATCCTTCCGACGCCGGCGTCCCACTCCACGCATTGGTGCCCGCTGACGTGACGGTGACGTCCGCAAGCCTGGACTCCGCCGCCAGATGCGCGCGCAGCAAGACTTCGCCCAAGGGCGAACGACAGGTGTTGCCGGTGCAGACGACCAGGATGCGCTTCATGGGGCCAACCGCCCCACCCGTCGCCGCAACTCGGCGATCGGAATCGCCCCGGCACGCACCAGCGCCGGCACGGCGGTGGTGCAGTCGACCAGCGTCGACGGCGGCACGTTACCGAGGACGCCGCCGTCGAGCACCATCAACTCATGGGTCGCCATCGCATCGGGGAAGAGTGAAGCGATCGCACCGGGGCCCGGTGCCGTCGGTCCACCGGGCAGGTTGGCCGAGGTGGACGTCAGCGGGCGGCCGCACGCCTCGATCAGTCGGGCAATGCCGTCGTGCGACGTCCAGCGTACCGCAATCCCACCACCACCGCCGCGCAGTCGGTCCGGGAGTCTTCCCTCGCCACCGCTGAGGACGAGCGTCAGTGGTCCCGGCCAGAACTCCTGCGCCATCGCCTTCGCGCTCGGTGTCAGGACAAGGCCGCACTGATTGAGCATCTCGAGACCGCTCACGAGGAGGAGAAACGGTTTCCGTGCCGGCCGGCCCTTGAGGGTGGCGAGTCGGTCGAGTGCCGCATCGGTCGGCGCGCAGCCCAGACCGTAGACGGTCTCGGTCGGGTAGGCGAGCAGGCGATCGGCGGCGAGGTGCGCCTGGACCGCGGGGATCGCGCGGGCGACATCCTCCGGCGTGCGGAACGGAATCATCCGGACTCCGCGGCGTACCATTCGGCCAGGGCCAGATCATCGCGCGTGGTGATCTTGAGATTGCGAGCCGTCCCCGGAAGAATCTCGACCACGGCGCCCAGCAGTTCGGCGAGCATCGCGTCATCCGTTGCCACGATGTCGCCCGCCATCTCGGCGGCGTGCGCGCGCTCCAGCATCGCGCGCGGAAACGCCTGCGGGGTCTGTGCACGCCACAATCCTTCGCGCGGCACGGTCCCCAGCACCCGCCCGAAGTCATCGGCGCGCTTGAGCGTGTCCGATACAGGCAGCGCCGGCAACGCCGCGTGTCCGGCGCGGGCCGCCTGAATGCCGCCGTCGATGGCGGCGCGTGGTGGAAAGGGTCGCGCGCCATCGTGGACGAGCACGACAGTGCACTCCGCGGGAACGGCGGCCAGCCCATTCCGCACCGACGCGGCGCGGTCCGCTCCGCCCGCGACAATCATGAGTGCATCCCCGACGAGGCCCGCAAGCCAGGGAGGCGGAGCCTCGGCGTCCGCAGGCGGCAGCACGACCACCACCGTCGCGACCTCGGGATGACTGACGAACGGCCGGAGGGCATGCAGCAAGACGGGGTGGCCGGCGAGCGTGAGGTACTGCTTCGGCACCTCGCCGCCCATCCGCGCGCCGCGACCGGCGGCGACGACGATCACGCCGACGTCACGTCCCAATGGTGCGCACCAATTGATCGACATGATCGAGGCCGCGGTGCTTGATCCCGGGGACCGACGCGGTGGCGCGTGACGAGCCGAACGCCTGCGTGAAGCCGAGGCGCGCGGCCTCCGCGAGCCGGCGATCGAGTCCGCCGATCGGACGGATCTCGCCACCGAGGCCAAGTTCGCCGAGGTAGAGGGCGTTGGCCGGGGTGGGGCGGTCGCGCATAGACGAGAGCAGCGCCGCGGCAACGGCGAGGTCGGCGCCGGGCTCGGTGAGCCGCACGCCGGCGGTCACCTGCACGAAGACATCGAGCGTCGCGAAGGAGGCGTTGCCGCGCCGCTCGAGGATCGCGAGGATCACCGCGAGACGCTTCGGGTCGAGACCGGTGGCCACCCGCTGCGGCGTGCCGTAGCCCGACGGCGCGGCGAGCGCCTGCACTTCGACGAGCACCGGCCGGGTCCCTTCCATCAATGCCGTCACGGCACTGCCGGCGGTCCCCTCGGCGCGCGCCGCCAGGAAGACGGCCGACGGGTTCTGCACCGCGACGAGTCCCTGCGAGGTCATCGAGAAGACGCCAAGTTCATCGACCGAGCCGAAGCGATTCTTGGTGGCGCGCAGCAGGCGGTAGTCGAGCGTCGACTCGCCCTCGAAGTAGAGCACGGTGTCGACGATGTGCTCCAGCGTCTTGGGGCCGGCGATCGCGCCACCCTTCGTGACGTGGCCGACGACGATCACGGCGACACCGCTCTCCTTCGCGAAGCGCATCAGCAGCCCGGCGCATTCGCGCACCTGCCCGACGTTGCCGGGGGCGCTCTCGAGGGCATCGGTGTAGACGGTCTGGATCGAGTCGAGGATGAGCACCGCCGCATCGATCTCGCGCGCGGCCTGGAGGACACCCTCGAGGCGCGTCTCGCCGAGGACCTGCACGTCACCGCTCGCCTCGCCGAGGCGGTCGGCACGGAGGCGGAGCTGTTCGGCTGATTCCTCGCCGCTGGCGTACAGGACGGTGCGGCCGCTCGCTTCGAGGCGCGCGGCGGCCTGCATCAGCAGCGTCGACTTGCCGATGCCGGGTTCGCCACCGATCAGCGTCATCGAGCCGGGGACGATGCCGCCGCCGAGGACGAAGTCGAGTTCGGGTAGTCCGGTGCCCCAGCGTTCGAGGCGCGCCTCGGTCACGTCGCGCAGGCGGACCACCGGGGCGTACGTGGCCACGGCCCCGCCGCCGCGTGGCGCGGGCGCCTTGCTGATGGCTTCCTCGCCGACGCTGTTCCACGCCCCGCACGCCTCGCAGCGACCGACCCACTTCGGGTGGTCGTGGCCGCATTCGACGCACCGCCAGACCGCGCGGGCCTTCGCCATCACTGCTCCCGTTCGGTGCGGCTGTCGAAGCGCGTGAACTGCTTGTGGAAGAAGAGATCGATCGAGCCGGTCGGACCGTTCCGGTGCTTCGCCATGATCACTTCGGCCTTGCCGTCGAGCGAATCGCCCGCCTGCTCCGCCTTCTCGCGCAGGTCGCGATACATCTCGGGCCGGTGGATGAAGAGGACGATATCGGCGTCCTGCTCGATCGCGCCGGAGTCGCGCAGGTCGGAGAGCAACGGCATCCGGTCACCGCCGCGTTGCTCCGAGGCGCGCGAGAGCTGCGACAGCGCGATGACCGGCACTTCGAGTTCGCGCGCCAGCTGCTTGAGCGAGCGCGAGATGTCGGAGATTTCCTGCACGCGGTTGTCGGCGTATTCGGGGCTGCGCATCAGCTGCAGGTAGTCGACGATGACCAGCTTGAGGTCGTTGTCCGCCTTGAGGCGGCGCGCCTTGGAGCGCATCTCCAGCAGCGTCAGGGCTGGTGTGTCGTCGATCCAGATCGGGCAGTTCTGCAGGATGCCGGCGGCGCGGGCCAGGCGCGTGAAGTCGGTGTCGCGCAACATGCCACGACGCACCGCTTGCGAGTCGACGCGGGCCTCGGCGCAGAGCATACGCTGGACCAGCGAGTCCTTCGACATTTCCAGCGAGAAGACGGCGACGCCGTGCCCCTCGATCGCCGCGTGGGTCGCGAGGTTCAAGCAGAACGCGGTCTTCCCCATCGAGGGACGCGCCGCCACGATGATGAGTTCGGAGTTCTGGAAGCCGGTGGTCATCTCGTCAAGATCGGCGAAGCCACTGGGGACCCCGGTAATCGAACTACCGCTTCGCTGGAGCTGTTCAATGCGCTCCATCGACGGCCAGAGCATCTCCTTGATCCGGGTGAAGCCGTCGTCGCGACGCTGCTGCCCGATCACGAAGATCTTCCCTTCGGCCTTGTCCAGCAGCTCCGCGGCGGTGGTCTTCCCTTCGTACGCCTCGGAGACGATCTGCGTCGCCGCCTCGATCAGGCGGCGCTGGATCGCCTTCTCACGGAGGATCCTGGCGTGGAACTCGAGGTTGGCGGCCGTTGGCACGGCGTTGACCAGCTCGTCGAGATAGGAGACGCCACCGGCCTGTTCCAGGTCGCCGCGGCGCTGGAGCTCGTCCCGCACGGTGACGTAGTCGATCACCATCCGCTGCTCGACCAGCGAACGCAGTGCCCGGAAGAGTCGGCGGTGGCCTTCCTTGTGGAACTGGAGGTCGTCGAGCAGCTCAGCGCCCCGCAGCGACGCCTCGCTGTCGATCAGCATGGCGCCGAGCACGGCCTGTTCGGCCTCCTGACTCCAGGGGACGGTGCGTCCCTGGAACGGATCAGGCGTCGAGTTCGAGGAGCTGTCGGGCGATTCGGACATCATCCCAGGCGGGTCGCTTCCAGTTGGGGTTACGCAGCAGCGCAGCCGGGTGATAGGTGACGATGAGTGGTATGCCGTCCCAGGCATGGACCCGGAGACGGAGATCACCCAGCGGCTTCTTGACCCCAAGCAACGCCTCGGCGGCGGTACTGCCGAGCGCGAGGAGGACCTTGGGCCGAACCAGCGCGATCTGGCGATGCAGGTACGCGCTGCAGGCCTCGCGCTCGTCGGGGAGCGGCGCCCGGTTCCGCGGGGGGCGGCACTTCACGACATTGGCAATGTAGACCTGTTCCCGAGGAACCTCGATGTTGGCGAGGATCTTGTCGAGTAGCTCGCCCGCCTTGCCCACGAACGGTCGCCCCGTGAGGTCCTCGTTTTCCCCCGGACCCTCGCCGACACACATCAGCCGGGCCGCCGGATTCCCCTCCCCTGGCACGGTGTGCGTCCGCCCCTGGCACAGCGGGCAGGCACGACATTCGGCGACCACCGAGGCCACCTGCTCGAGCGAGGTCCACACCGCGCCCTTGGCCACGCTGGCGGCTGGCGGCACCACAGCCATCCCCGGCCCAGGAATCTCGGGCGCCGCCTTCCGCCAGACGGCTTCGGGGTCGCCAAAGGGCCTGACCACACCCCCGAAGACCGGTGCCGACTTCGGCTCGACGGTGGCGCTCGCACGCGGCGACGGTGGGGGGGAGGCTTTCGGTTTGGCCTTCAGCGGAGTCTCGGGGGCGGCCTGCGTGGTGGTCGGAGCAACGGGAGTGGTGCGGGCGGCCTTGGGCGGTTTGGCGCTCATCGCCGCGATGAGATCGGCAGGGCTGTCGACGATCACCTCGTCGCCGCCGAGGTCGCGCTGGAGCTCGAGCCAGCGCCGGACCGGATCAGCCACGGTACTGCTCGATGGCGTCGAGGATCGCCTCGGCCACATCCGCCTTGCTGCGCAGCGAGATCCGCTGGTCGCCACCCTGGCAGTCGAGGATCGTCACGGCGTTGGTGTCGACGTCGAACCCCGCGCCCGCCTCGAGTGCGTCATTGATGACGATCATGTCGAGCTGCTTGCGGGTGAGCTTCATGCGGCCGCGCTCGATGGCGGCACCAGTCTCCAGCGCGAAGCCGACCACGGTGAGCCCCGCGTGCCGCTGCGGCATCGTCGCGACCAGGATGTCTTCGGTCGATTCAAAGGCCAGCGTGAAGCCGCCCTCGGAGCGCGGCAGCTTGGTGTCCCGTGTGTGCACCGGGCGGTAGTCCGCCGGCGCCGCGGCCATCACCAGGACGTCGCTGCTCGGCATCTCGCGCGCGACGGCATCCTTCAGTTCGTGCGTGGTCTCGACCCGCCGCACGGTCACGCCGACGGGAATTGCCTCCGATGACGGCCCGGTGATCAGCGTCACCTCGGCGCCACGCCGCCACGCGGCCTCGGCAATCCGATAGCCCATCTTGCCGCTGGAGCGATTGGTGATCACGCGGACCGGATCAATTCCCTCGCGGGTCGGGCCGGCCGTTACCACGACCTTGAGCCCGAGCAACGGACCGGGGCCGGCCAACACGCGCTCCGCGTGTGCGACGATCTCGCTCGGCTCGGCCATCCGCCCCGGCCGATCGGACGGCCCCTCAGCGAGTGCGCCCACCACCGGCCCGACCTGACGCCAGCCGCGTTCGCGCAGCAGCGCGAGGTTCGCGGTGGTGGCCTCGTCGGCGTACATCTCGTCGTTCATCGCCGGCGCAATGAGCACTGGCGCCTTGGCCGCGAGAAGTGTGGCGGTGAGGAGATCGTCGGCCATGCCGAGTGCGGCGCGCGCCAGGAGATGCGCCGTTGCCGGGGCGACGAGGATCAGGTCGGCCGATTCGCCGAGTGTCACATGATCGAGCGCCCCGTCGCGCTCCCAGAGGGAGGTGCGCACGGGGCGTCGAGTCACGGCTTCGAATGTCGGGACACCGATGAATTCGGTGGCGCCCCGGGTCAGGATCACATCCACCAGCGCGCCCCGTGTCGTCAGGTCACGCGCCAGCAGGACGGACTTGTAGGCCGCGATTCCCCCGGTGACTCCGAGGACGACTCGACGGCCCCGCCACATCTCAGGCCTCGGTGCGGCGCCGACGGAGCTCGCGGAACGTGAGGTCGCCGGTGGTGAGCTTCTGCAGCGAGAGCGTGGTCAACTTCTTGGCGCCCTCCGTGTGCTCCCAGCTCGCCACGACATCACGCGGGAACTCGTTCAGGTAACGCGCGAACTTCGCGGCGACCAGAATGCCCCGGTACTTCGAGCCGGTGTAGCGAGCGACTTCCTGCGGCGTAAACACTTCCATGGTGCTCCTCCAGTCAACGATGAGCGGTCGAGCGCGCGAGCTCTGCCGCGACCTCGGCACGGAGCCGATCAAGCAGGACGGCGACGTCCCGCTGCCGGCTGGTGCGCCGAGCTTCTGCATCGAGGATCGCGTGCACAATGCGCACGGCCTCGTCCAACGCGTCGTTTACCACGACGTAATCGTAGGCCACGGCGGCGGCCAACTCATCCAGCGCCTTCTGCAGGCGCCCCGCCACCACCTGCTCGGCCTCCGTCCCGCGACCCCGCAACCGTTCGGCGAGCACCGCACCGCTCGGCGGCACGACGAACACCAGCACCGCATCGGGAAAGCGCTCCCGGACCAACCGGGCACCCACCACCTCGATGTCGAGGAGGACATGGCGTCCCGTGTGGGTCACCCGCCGGACCTCGTCGAACAGCGTCCCGTAGCGATGCCCGTTGTACTCGGCATGCTCGAGGAAGTCGCCGGCCTGCACCCGCCGCTCGAACTCATCCGCCGAGAGGAAGTAGTAGGCCTCGCCATCCACCTCACCGGGCCGCGGCTCCCGCGTGGTGGCGGAGACCGAATAGCCGCTGTCTTCGCGTTCGGCGAGCAACCGCTTGGCGATCGAGGACTTCCCGCCGCCCGAGGGCGACGACAGCACCACCACCAGCGGCGTCACTCGAGGTTCTCCAACTGCTCGCGAATCTTCTCGAGCTCGCCCTTCATCCCCACGACCTCGTGGGCGATGACGGCATCGTTGGCCTTCGAGCCGATCGTGTTCACCTCGCGCCCGAGCTCCTGCGCGATGAAGCCGAGTCGCTTCCCGACCGCCAGTCCTTCGGCCAGCGCGGCATCGGTCGCATCGAGGTGGGCGCGGAGGCGCACCAGTTCCTCGGTGATGTCCAACCGGTCCGCGAGCACCGCGATCTCCTGCGCCACGCGCTGGGCATCCATCGCGACACCATCGAGCAGCTGCGTCACGCTGGCCCGGAGCCGGTCCCGTTCGCGCACCACCCGCTCCGGCGCCTGCGTCGCGACCCGATCGGCGGCGGCGCGAATCGAGGCCACGCGCTGGGCGATCTCGGCTGTCAGGACCGCCCCTTCGCGGGCCCTGGAGGCTCGGCACTCGGCCGACGCCGCGGCGACCACCGGGGCAAGGCCGCTCCATGGGAGGGCCTCGCCCTCACCCTCGCGCCGAATGCCCAGTACATCCGCCTGCCGCGCCACCAGTTCGACCGTCACCTCGCCACCCAGGCCGAAGCGATCGCGGAGCGCCGTCAGCGAGGCCACCACGGCCTCGGCCCGGGTCCAGTCGATCCCGGCGGTCAGTGCCCCATCCTCGACCCAGCGCACTGACACCGTGAGGTGCCCGCGTTCGAAGCTGGTGCGCAACGCCTCCCGCAATTCCCCTTCGACCGCCGCCAGTTCCGACGGCAAACGGGCCGCCAGGTTGAAATAGCGGTGGTTGACGGTGCGAATCTCGACCCGGAGTCGCCGGCCCCCCAGATCGCCTTCCGCTGCCCCGAAACCGGTCATGCTCAAGGCCACGCCGTGGTCTCCGGACCGAGGGTAGCTGGGAAAGATAGCTGATCCGGGGCATCAGGGGGAATCCTGCCCCTTCGGCCGCCCGGATCAGTTCAGGAAGTCCCAGCGGATCCCGAAGGAGGAGGCCAGCGAGGGGATCGGATACCCCGGGACGGTACCAGCCCGGACCGCCCTGAAATTCACCCGGTCGTAGTAGGCGATGAACGGCCCGATCTTGAACTGCAGCCAGCCGCGGACGAAGGTCCGGCCTGGGAGGGCGATCGGGTCGCCCTGCGCCGTCCGGCCGATGACGCCCGGGCTCCAGCTTTCGATCATCCCCTGGAGCTTCATCTCGAAGATCCCGCTGGGGAAGTTGCGAAGAAAGCGCGAGCGGATCGTCGCGGTGGTGAGGCCGTGGTGGGGCGGCGTGCCATCGGGCTGGTCGCCCCGAATCGGATGCTCGTACACGCTCTCGAAGGTCAGCCAGCCGTTGGCGGCGAACCGAGCCCGCGCCGTCACCCAGTCCGTGGTCTCGAGGGGCGCGAGCGAGGCGATCGTGGGGAAATTGCGATACGCCATGGGCCGCCACCCATCGAGACGCGCGCCACCCACCTCGACGCTGAGCCGCCGCGTGTCGATCGAGGCCGTCGCTTCGACATCGGTAAAGCGTTGCGCCAATTCCGATGCATCGGCAGGCGCCTGCACCCGGTGACCATCGCGGATCACGCCGCTGAGCGTCACGCCGAGCGGTGCGCGGAAGCCGATGCGCGCGGTACCCCAACTGCTGCTGCGGTCGCCGTCGTGCTGCTGACTCACCAACTCGACGGAGCCACTCAGGCGCCGCGATGGCGCCCAGCCGAGCGCGAGTCGTGCGTCGAGCGGCGTCCACTCGGTCTGATGCCAGACGGTGAGTTGACTCGACCAGGTCGGTTGCCGGCGCGCCAGGACTGCCCCGACGCGGCCAACGTCATGCCGAATCCCCTCGCCGCTCCACGCCGTGCGGCCCAGGATGATGTCCGCGCGTGATCCGAGGCCATCGGTGGAGCGCTGGTAGGAGAGTCGGAGCTGCGCGTCACTCCGCGTCCCGGTGAGCCCTGGACTCAGGACCGTGCCCGCTGGTGCATCACCGGCGAGGAGGGTGTCGCGCACGGCGTCCTGCACCTGCAATTGGAACTGCATCCCGATGCGCGGCGACGGGATGTAGCCCAACTGGATCCAGGCGTTGGTGCTGTTGGCGCCGCCACTGCCGCCATTCGGTGGATTCACCGAGAGGTATTCCGCGGCGAGCCCCAATCCGATGCCACTCGGATAGCGGCGCTCGAAGGAGCCGAGATAGCGAGCCACCGATCGATCGCCGGAGGTAAGTCCGATTCGCGTGCGCGGCGCCGCGCGGTCGTGGCGTCGCGTGAACAGGGCAACGCGCAGCTGCCCCGCCCCGCGCTCGATCTCGACGCGATCGAGCAGCGCGAGCGCCCAGAGCGACGGATCGGCGGCGAGCGAATCCGGTCCGACCGGCAGATAGGGCACACCGTCGACCGAATACTCGACCGACGTGGCCCCGCGCCCCAGGTACGTTGGCATCTCGCTGCGGGCGAGCCACCCTTCGCGCCAGAGGTAGACACCCGGAACGCGCGAGAGCAACTCGCTGACCGTCTGCGCGGTGGCCCAGTCGATCGAGTCGCGAGTGATCAGGATGCGACTGTGCGGCGTGAGGAGTCCGGTGGTACCGACCGGATCGAGCGTACGCAGCAGCACGCGCTCCTGCCCCTGCGCCTTGAGCACGCGGTCGGCGGTCGAGATGGTGTCGGCGGCCACTTTCTTGAGGGAATCGGCGACGCGCGCCGAGTCGGAGAGCGGCGGTGGCGGCGGGGCGATGACCTGGGCGTGTGACGCGACGGCGCCCCCGATGACGAGGGCGCCGACGAGGCATACCGTCCGGAGCACCGACACGGCGGGCGTCAGCTCCGGGCCAGCACGAGCTCGGAGAAGAGCCGCACCATCACACCGGTCGGACCGCGCACCTGCGTCGCCGGCTCGCCCTCGGTGTAGGCGGTGCCGGCGATGTCGATGTGCACCCAGGGATACCCCTCGACGAACTCGCGAAGGAACCATCCCGCCGTGATGCTGCCCGCCGGACGGCCGCCGGTGTTCCGCATGTCGGCAATATCCGACTTGATGTGCTCGCGATACTCGTCCCAGAGCGGCAGCTCCCATCCGCGTTCGCCGGCGCGCTCGCCCGCGGCGATCACCTCCGCGACCAAGGCCGCGTCGGTCCCCATCACGCCGCTCGCCGTGTGCCCCAACCCGATCACGATCGCGCCGGTCAGCGTGGCGCAATCGACCACGGCCGCGGGGTTGTAACGTCGCGCCCAGGAGAGGGCATCGGCGAGCAACAGCCGTCCTTCGGCGTCGGTGTTCTGGACCTCGATGCTCTTCCCGAAGTGCGAGCTGACGACATCACCCGGCTTGTACGCGGTGCTCGACGGCATGTTCTCGGCCGAGGGAATCAGGCCGATCACGTGTGCCTTCGGCTTGAGGCGGCCCAGCGCCTCGAACGTCCCGAGGACCGCGGCCGCGCCGGACATGTCGTACTTCATCTCTTCCATCGCCGGCGCAGGCTTGATCGAGATGCCACCGGTGTCGAACGTCACACCCTTCCCCACCAGCACCACCGGCGCGTCGTCGCTCCCCTTGTACTCGAGGATGATGAAGCGCGGGTCGAGCGCACTCCCCTTCGCGACCGCCCAGAGCGCGTGCATCCCTTCCTTTTGAATCGCCTTGCCGTCCATGACCGTCACGGAGAAGCCATGCCGCTTGCCCAACGCCTCGGCCTGCTCGCCGAGGAACGCCGGCGTGCAAGTATTGCCGGGGAGCATCTGCAGGTAGCGCGTGAACGTCTGCCCCTCGGCGATCGCGGTGCCGCGTGCCACGCCGGCGGCGAACGCGGCATCGGCTACGGCGGTGATGATCTCGGCCGACTCGAACTTCGGCTTTGGGGTCTCGGGAGGGCGCTTCAGGTCGGGGTAGTGCCACGCCCCGAAGGGCAGTCCCTCGGCGAGCGACTGCCCCGCCTTCCCCGCGTCGACCGCCGGAGCCATCGCCGCAATGAAGAGCAAGACAGCCGACGGCGCGCCAAGGACGCGCGCCCGCTTCCCAGCCACCATGGCGGCGCGGCGGAGCGACGCCGCAGTCACCTTCTCGACGTCGCCGACTCCCACCAGGATGACCCGCGCGACCTTGCCGGCCGACGGGTAGAGGACGGCGACCTCATCCTTGGCGCCGGTGAAGTCACCGGCCGCGCGGCAACGACCGATGACGCCTCCCACCGAAGTGTCGAGGGCATCGAGGGCGGGTGATGCGGCCCCCTTCGCGACCGGGACGATCAGGAGGGGTGTGTCGAGAGTGGCCGGGTCGGCCGAGCGATGCGTAACGGTGAGCGCCATGGGCTCCCACGAGGGGTTGGGGAGTGAGGGGGTCGGAAAACCGGAGTTTCCTATGGGGCGGGAAAATACACGGGGAGGGCCGTCGGCGAGAGCCACCCCTTGCCGCTGGTCAGCGTCCCCGATCGAGCGGCGGGAGTGCCCAGCGGAGCCCGATCCCCCTTCCCGCCGCGCTGGTCGAGCTGGCCGAGCGAGACCAGACGACCGGCGCCCACTGTTCGGTATAGATCATCGAGCCGATCAGGCCTCCAATGATCGCGCCGGCGGGGCAAAGGCGATCGCGCGGAGGCGGAACTCGTCGTCATAGGTCCCACGCTTGACCCGCCCGATGACAGCGGCGCCCACCAACCCGATGAAGGCGCCCTCCCAGGCGTGGCCCCTCCGCGAGGCGACCCGCTCAAGGGTGGCGCCCTGCGGGAGCTGGAGCGACCTGGGTGCCGACCCCGACGGCTTCCAGAGAAGTGAATCCTGATGCAATTCGAGGAGCCGGCCCTCGGCGCGCCGCGGACCGCGCTCCGGCTGGGATGGCAGGGTCACCCTGATCCACTCGCCGGCCGAAAGTGTGGGCTCGGCCCGGTACTGCGCGTAGAGTGCGTCCTGATGTGCGTGGAGTTCCCCGCGACGGGCATTGAGGGCCGCAATGACGGCAGCCATCCGGTGCGCCTCCGGATCGTCAGGCTTGACCCGTGCCAGAAGGAGGCGCTGCTCGACCGCCAGCTCGCGCAGGCGACGCTCCAGTGCGCCATCGAGCCGTTCACTGAAGACCACATCGGCCATCGCGGGGTTCGGGAGCGCGGCAAGCTCCCGCCGTGCGGCGTCGAGCCCTGCCGACAGACGACGGAGGAGCGGGTCATCGCTGTTCCTTCTTGCCACCTCCGCCGCGTGGTCGACTTCGAGCGCCGACAGCTCGCGCGCGATGCGGTCGAAGGCCACCTGTGCCGCTGGTGACCCCCAGTACTCCTGCACCGGGGCGGGTGGCCGGCCGGGGGCCGACCCCGGAGTTCCCGTGTAGCACCCCGTCAGCAGGACGGCGAGGGGGAGAACCAGCCGGAGGCGGCGAATCGATGGCATCAGAATACTCGACCAAGGGACGGGTCCGGGGCCGACGGCCGCCGTTTGCCGCAGCAAGTGCCGCAGGGTACTCTTGAACGTAACCCCGCCCCATCACCGAGAGTCCCCATGGCGCCTCGCTTCTCCGTCGCTCTCCTGCCCGTCCTGGCCCTCTGCACTGCTGCCGTGAGCACGGCGAGCGCCCAGACCCCTGCCCGTCCCGCCGCCGCCGTCGCGCCGCCGCCCGCCCCGGGAACGCCCGCCGCCTGCAGCAAAGCGGCGGCCGATTGGCAAAAGGCCGAGACCGCCCCGGCCCTCGAGGCGTACCGCAAGGCGACCGACTCGACTCGCGCGGAACTGATGGCGACGTATCAGGCCGCCAGCCGGGCCGCATTCAAGGGTTTCCAACAGCGGGCGGCGGAGTGCGCCGCGACCTTCTCGGTGGAGACAATTCCTGCCGGCCAGCTGATGGATCTCGTGAGCCTCTACAACGCGGCACAGGACACCAGCGGCGCGCGTCGGGCGACCGAGCGGTTGATGACGGCCACCGACCTTCCGCCGCGGGCACGGGCGCAAGCACTGCTGATGGGGATGAACCAGGAGGTCGCGAAGGTGCCGAGCTACTTCGGCATCATCGAGGGCGCCGAGCGGTACGTCGCGAAGGTCGATGCCCTCCCCGACTCACTCGATGACCTCAAGCTCGCCGCGCACCGCAGCATGCTCGGCCGCTACGAGTACCTCGACGTCGCCGAGGGGCTCCGGGTCCATGCTCTTGCGGTGATCGCGCTCGGGAAGAAGCTGAACAAGCCGCAGGAGACCATCTCCGGCTATTCGTCACTGGCGCGCTCGTATGCGGACAAGCTGCACCCGGACTCGGCCCTGATGATCCTCGACGCCGCAGAGAAAGAACTCGGGGCGCCGGCGACCGCGAGCTTCAAGGATTTCCGGAACCGCTACGCACTCATCGGCACCAAGGCGTCCGAGATCTCGGCGACCTGGTGGATCAACACCGACCAGAAGACCGTCGTCGCACCAAAGCCCGGTCGCGTCTCACTGATCGAGTTCACGGCGCACTGGTGCGGCCCCTGCAAGAACAGCTATCCCGGGCTGGTCGGGCTGACCGAGAAGCTCAAGGGAAAGGCGTTCGACGGCTACATGGTCACGTCGCTCTACGGCTACATCGGGACGCGGCAGAAGTTGACCCCCGAGGAGGAAGTCGAAGCGGACCGGGAGTACTTCGGCAAGGAGCACGCACTCCCCTTCCCGGTCGCGATCAATCCGCCGGCGAAGCAAGTCCCGGGTGCCTATGCCCAGCCGAAGCCGGACACCGATTACCGGGTCGGCGGGATCCCGCAGATCATCATCGTCGACAAGAAGGGGATCATCCGTCAGATCGTGACGGGCTGGGACCAGGGCAACACCGCCCGCTTCTCGAAGTTCATCGACCAGCTCCTCAAGGAACCGGGCAACCCCACGCCGTGAAGCGTCGGGACTTCCTGCATCGGTTGAGCGGCGTCGCGGCCTCCCTGGCTGCGGCGCCGCGCCTCCTTGCGGCCAGCGGGCGTGGCGGGGAGTTCGCCTTTGCCCGACTGCGGTACGACTCCGGCGATTGGGACTACAACCCCAAGGTCTGCGCCAACGTCCTCGATGCGGTGCTGCAGTACACCACCATCCCAGTCCGCGAGCAGGAAGTCGTGATCACGGCGGACTCGACCGAGCTGGGTGCCTTTCCGTTCCTCTTCATGACCGGTCATAAGCTGGTCCGCTTCAGCGAGAAGGAACGCCAGGGACTGGTGCGCTACGTCGAGAACGGTGGCCTGCTCTTCTCCGACGACTGCAACCACGACGTGAACGGCCTCTACAGCACCTCGTTCGTCGCGGAGATGCGCCGCGCCTTCCCGGCCCCGGACACCCTCGCCAAGATCTCCAATCGCCACGCGCTCTACCGGAGCTTCTTCCGCTTCGACGGTCCCCCGCAGACCAGCCACGAGATCAACGGCTGGGGCGACAACGTCGTACACGACTACCTGCGCGGGATCGAGCATCGCGGCCGCCTCGGCGTCATCCTTGCGAATCAGGACTACGGCTGCGAATGGGACTACGCCTGGCAGAACAAGCGGTTCCGGCGGAGTGACAACACGAAGTTTGCGGTGAATCTGGTGGTGTATGCGATGACGTGACGGGATGATGGATGATGGGTGATGGATGCCCGACCATCGGTGTCATCCTGAGCGTAGCAGCCCGAAGGGCTGCGTAGTCGAAGGACCTCTCTCCGCACGCCGGGAAAGAGGTCCTTCGACTGCGCCCGCTGCGCGGGCTCCGCTCAGGATGACAACATACCTCCATCATCCATCATCCATCATCCATCATCCATGCTTCTCAGTCGAACGCCGCCCCCAACATCATCTTCCGGATCAGCAACCACGGCGACCCGTGCGACACGGAGTTCGTCTGCGTCGGCTGCCCCTTGGCGTCGCCGCCGGTACCGTACTTCCGGTACTCCTTCGGCCCGGTGATGCCGTCGAGGTTGCCCCAGAAGTCGGTGGTGATGGCGTTGTAGGCCACGTCGGTGCACTGCCGGGTGATCTTCCCGTTCTTGATCTCCCAGAAGATGTGACCGCCGAACTGGCCATTGTAGCGCTGCTGGTCGATCGAGTACGAGCCGCGGCCGTCGATCATGACGCCGTTCTTGACGTCGGCGATCAACTCCTCGCGCGTCGGCGAGTTCTCCGGTCCGGGCTCGACGTGGATGTTCGGCATCCGGAGGAACGGATAGTCGCGCCACGAGTTGGCGAAGGTGCAGCCGCGCGACGAGGTCTCGCCGATCAGGTGCGCCGTCTCGCGGTTGGTCTGCAGGCCGACCAGAATGCCGTCGCGGACGATCGGCCACTTCTGCGCCTTCACCCCGTCGTCGTCAAACCCGGCGGAGGCGAGGCCGTTGTCCGTCTTGTCCGCCGTGACGTTCATCAGCTTGGAGCCATACTTCAGCTTGCCGAGGTCGGAGACCTTCACGAACGAGGTGCCGGCGTAGTTGGCCTCGTAGCCCATGATCCGGTCGAGCTCGGTGGCGTGCGCCACGATCTCGTGAATGGTGAGCATCGCGTGCGAGGGCGAGAGGATCAGGTCACGAAGTCCGCTGCCGCCGAGCGGCTTGGCGGTGCACATCTCCACGGCGTCCGTCGCGACCTGCTCCGCGACGTCGAAGAAATCGCTCTGTTCAGCGAGTTCCCATCCACCGCACGCGGCGACGCCCGGATAGCTCCGCGTCTTGGTGACTTCGCCAACCTTGGCCGTCACGCTCATCGTCGGCGTGGTGGTGAAGAGCTCCTGTTCGATGTAGGAGCCTTCCGTGGACGCGAAGTAGCGCCATTCATAGCCGTGGTTCGCCGACACCTGCACTGCCGTCACGCCGGCGACCTTGCTGGCCTTGTCCACGATCTTCTGCGCCCACGCCTGCTTGTCGGTGGCCGAGACCGACGTCGGGTGCTTCTGCATCGGGGTGATGAAGTGTTCGATGTAGGCCGGGACCGGGGCGAGCTTCAGGTCGGTCTTCTTGGCGATCGCGCTGGCCTTGGCGATCTCCGTGGCCAGGCGGGTAACGCGTCGCAACTCGTCTTCGGTCACGATCGGCGACGAGGCAAAGCCCCAGACGCCGCTGTGCATCACGCGCACGCCGAAGCCGGCCGCCTTCCGATCGGCGTCGGTCGGGATGCCCTGCACCCCGCCACGTCCGCCGCCACCGAAACCGCCCCCCCGCCGCCACCACCACCGCCGCCACGACCACCACCCCGTCCACCGCCGGCGGCCGCGGCCGCGCTGTCGGCCGGAGTGCCAGGCGCGCCGCCACGTCCGGTCGCCGCGACGCGGAAGTTGGCGCTGCCGCCCGGGAGGTTGGAGGTCATGGTGAAGCGGACGTCGGCGTACCGACAGCCGGCGAGGCGCGCCTCGCCGAGGACGACGTCGGCGAGTGCCTTGAACTTCGATTCGTAGGCATTGCCGCGGCGCGAGGTGGCGAGAATGTCCGACACGACATCGTGCGCGACATACGGCAATGCCGCCGCGACGCCGACGCCCTTGAGGAAATCACGACGAGTGGGTTCCATGGTGGATTCCTCTTAGACGGCGGGAGAGACGGAGGTCATGTAGAACTCCTCGATCCGCACCGGCGGAACGAGCGCGGCATTGCCGCCTTCGGACGATTCACCGAGCCCCATCGGGACCGGCTTCCCCACCAGCGTCAAATTGTTGTAGCCGACGAGCGGCGACATGTTCCAGCGGAAGTTCTGCACCGGGCCGGCGATCTCGCCATTCTCGATCAGGAAGAGTCCGTCGCGCGTCATCCCGGTGTTGAGCAACGGCTGTCCCTCGGCCGGGACACCGCGGATGTACCAGAGCTGGGTGACCAGCAAGCCGCGCCGCGTCTGCTTGATCATCTCCTCGAGCGAAAGTTCGCTGCCGCCCTGCACCAGCGAATTGTTCAATCCGGCCGGCTGATTGTTGGTGGTGTTCCGCAGCAGACCATTTTCGGCCCACGTCACTGGCGCCGCCGGCTTGTAGGTGCCGAGGATCGGCGACTGGCGCAGGACCGAATTGCCGACGTCGCTCTTGAGCGTGAAGAGATCGCTGAAGATCTTGTCGCCCGGCTTCTTGTCCTTGAGGAAGTCCCCCGCCCCGCCACCGCCGAAGCCACCGCCGCCACCGCCACCACCTCCGGCACCCGGCGCACCTGCGGGAGGAGCCCCCGCGCCGGGCGCGCCACCCGGGGCGCCAGCCGCTCCACCGGGCCCGCCAGGGCCGCCAGGCCCTCCGGCACCACCGCGGCCGCCGCCACCCGACTGGAAGACGCCCGTCACCAACGAGAGGAACCGTGCATTGGCGCGCGGCTCCAGGATGACGGTATAGCGACCCGGCTCAAGCGCCTTCGCCTTCCGGCTCTTGAGCGCCTTGCTCGCCGCAATCTCGGTGAGCGCGTGCGGGTCGAGCATCCGCATGTCCTTGATCCCCATCGCGCCGGCCCACCCTGACCCGCTGCCATCGGCCATGCGGCACGTCAACGCGAACGACACATCAGCGCTGCGGAAGTAGGCGAAGAGCCCCTTCGAGTTCGCCGTGCAGGTCGCGACGTCATTCTTGGGAATGAAGCCGGCACCCACCACCCCGCGGGCCGCGGCCACATCGAGTGAAGCCTTCACCATCCGCGCGCGCTCCGCCGGGCCGAGGTTGATCATCTCGGCCGGCGCACCATCGACCGGGAGGTAGATCTGGGCCCCGAGCAACTCGGGCAGATTCGGCGACTCCTGCGCTTTCTCCGCCGCCGTCAATGCTTCGGCGATCATCGTCTTGATGCCATCATCCGACCAGTCCCTGGTCGATGCGGTCCCCACCTTCTGGCCCAGACGAACCGTCACCGTGAGGTTCCGGTCGTATTGCACCAGGTTGGTGGTGATGGTCGAGTTGGCCCATCGCGTCCCCGAGCGCTCGCTGGCGCTCAGGTTCACTTCGACGGCATCGGCCTTGGCAAGGTTGAGCACCTTGTCGACGACGGCTTTGGCTTCTTCGCGTGTCAGCATGTGGGAATTGTCGGGAGGGGGTGGAGCGACGAGCCTCGGTCGCCAAGCATACCGAATTTCTGGGGATGTGTCATCTAGGCGTCTCCGGCACGGCGGCGCAGCCACCATTCGGTGGCCAACAGGAGGGCAAACGGGAGAATCCACCACGGGGAGCGCATCGGGTGCCATCGCTCTGGCGTCGGGTCGGCACCGATCAACTTATGCACTACGTCGGGCAGCCGCGCCAGGTTGTCCCCCGACAGTTGTTCCCCACGCGCCCCGGCCACGAGGTGGCTCACCAGGTCAGCCGTGCCGGGCGCGGCCGACCGAGCCGCCGCATCCACCAGCATCGGCACGGAGGCGCTGTCCGCTCCCCATCGGACCTCGATCCTACCAGGGCCACTCGTCGTCGCACGCACCGTCCCCTCGAGTGTCCCCAGGGCGCGCCCCGGCCAGAGCCGAACCATGGTCCGGCCACCATCCGTGCCGACCAGCCGTGCCGCCACCGACGCGTCACTCCCTCGACCTGCGGCGATATCGCGGAGCGTGACCGTGAGCCGTGTTGAATCCCCCGGCTGAAGGACTGTCTGACTCAGGCCGATCTCGATCGGGGGAGGCGCCGACGCCGCAAGCCCTGCGACGAGGGCCGGCCAGAATCGTCCGAAGTCGGATTCGGTCGGCGCCCGCCGCTGCCAACTGTCGAGGGCTCCGACGACCACCACTTCACCATCCCCAACCGGCCGCCGCCAGATCGCAGGGCGCCCCTCCCCAGCCCAGGCGATCACCTCGGCACCGCGCGGCAAGCGCGCCGGAAAGAGGAAGGACGCCCCGCGGAGGCGGCCGAGCGAAGAATCGGCCGCAAGGTCGACGACCCGACCGCTGCTGTCCTGTCGCCACGCCGAGCCGCCGACCAGTCCAAGGAGCGGTCCCGCAGGCGGCGCCTCCAACAGGAGCACGACGCGGCCGCCGCGCTCGCGGAGGAAGCCCTCGATCGCGGCGATCTCCCGCTCCGAGAGCAGCCCGGGCGCACCGATGACCAGCACCTCGTGGCGTGCGATGGTCGCGAGATCGGTCAATGCAGTCGGCGAGGACCCCCGCGATCTCGTGATGCCCGGCGAGGCAACCACTCGGCTGGTCACCGCCAGTCGCGCGTCCGCCTCGAGCGCCCGGCGGACGAAGGTGGCCTGCCACGAGGGACGCAGGTCGAACGCCAGGACATCGCGACGCGTGTCTCGAACGTCAACGAGCAGGTCGGCGGCGGTCGCTGCCGCGCTACCAACCTCCGCGACGATGCGGAGTCGCACAGCGTCGACTTTCGTGGCCACGTACGGCAACGCGACGGCGAGCCGCTCGTCGGCCGTCGCCGGCGTGACGCTGGTTCGGGCCACGACGTGCGCGCCGTCCTGCAGCGCCACATTGACCGCCCTCCCCTTCGCCCCTACGACCCGCAGCTGCGCCGTGACATCGACGCGCTCGTCTCGCAGCGCGCCCGATGGCACAGCGACGTGTTCGATTGCCAACCATGGGGTCGAGCGCGATGGCATCACGGCGACCAGCGGTCCGCGGATCGCCTCGACCGCCCGAGGAAGGCGGTCTCCCACGAGAATGGTGGCATCGGACGGCCCCGCCTCGCCGACGACCACCCGGAATGCTCCGCTCAAACGGCGCACCACGGAGGCCACGAGCAGCGCGTCGCGGTCAGAGTTCGTCGCCACGACCCGCACCTCGGCACGAGCAAATCTCTGCGTCGGCACCGAGGGATCAAGGAAGCCGAGCAACGCGATGAGTATCGCGACGGTGCGGAGCCAGCGGCGAGGGGTCACGGCTGCCTCGATGTTGGCGCACGCGGACCATCGGCGAGGCTCCCACGCAACCGTCGCGACTCGGCACTGCTCGGGGCTGTCATGGCGCGTGGCGCGGATGCGCCCACCAGCGTGCTGAGCCTCGTCGTCATGCGGTCGAGCCCCTGCGCGGCCGCCACCGTCTCACCACGACCCGCGTCATCTGCGGCCTTGGTGAGTCCGGATGCGATGGCCTGCAGCCGCGCATCCGCTGGATCGATCCGCAGTGCCGCTTCGGCGAGTGCGCCGATTGACGCCCGCGAGGGAACGGGCGGGAGCGCGACCAGCGCGGCAAGTAGCTGTCGGGTCGCGGCGCGCTTGGCATCGGATGGTGGCGGGGCTGCGGCCTCGGCTGAACTGGCCGCGTCGGCGAGGGCACCACTCAGCCGCCGGGAGAAGTCCAGTGACTCGCGCTGCGTCAGGGCGCGCAGGATGATTCGCGAGTGCGAAAAGGCCTGCTCGATCTGCGCCAACGCCTTCCGTTCTTCGATGAGCGCACCTGGGACCTCATTGGTGCCGAGCAAAGTGGCCGCGCGACTCATATCGCGGATGCCACGGATCAACGCCAGGCGGCCGGCATTCAGAAGGCGCCCAGCGGCGAGCTCATCCTCGCCCTCCGCTTCTGCTACTTCGTTGAGTTCGGTCTGGCTGATCTCCTCGTCATGGCCATGACCGTCGTCGACTTCGCCGCCCATCATGAAGACGAACTCGGCGCGTACCCGGCGTTGCTCCATCCCGATCTGCGCCGCCGAATCGGCGAATGCCTCCGGCGTGAGACGGGCCTTCCCGGCCAGCAGCCGTTCGGTCTTGAGGATCACCATCTGCTGCGAGAGGGCGTAGCGGTTCTGCTCCGGATCGATGGCGAAGCCGCTCGCCGCGAGGCTCCCCGGCGCGGTGATCTCGACGATCCATGCGTCGGACTCCACGGGTGTGGCACCGGGCCGATGGTCGGTCGCGACGGCGCGATACACCACCATGTCGCCCGGCTCGAGGCCGAGCGCCGCCAACCGCCACGAGGTCGACGCGGTCCAGCGGCCAGCACCCTGCCGAGTGATGCTGATCGGCACGTCGCGCTCGGCGAAGGAGAAGCGCTCGCCCGACCCGGAGACGGTGGTGGCCCGGAGCTTCAACGAGGCCAGCCCATGGTCATCGTTCGCATCGATGGCGATCGACACCGTGCGGGCGCCGTCCGGGAAGTGGAGGTCGCGCCCCGGAGTGCGGACAACCACCGTCGGCGGGAGATCCGCGAGCACCGTCAGCCCAATCAGCCGCCGGTCGCCCAATTGGCCGTCGCCGCCTGCCGGCTCGAACGCAATGAAGCCATCTGCGGTTGCGGTGGCGGAGCCAACGAAGGCCTTGCCGCTTCGTGCGAGCGACGAGCGCTCTGCGAGCGTCTCCAACCGCACAGCGGCGGCGCGTGCGTTCACCGTGATCGAGAGGCGACTCCCGGCGACTGCTTCAATCCGGCCAGGATTGCTGACGGTCCGGGGCGCAAGACCGAGGTACGCCGGTGGCGTGATCACCACCGTGACATCGGTGATCGCTGGCGGGCCACTCTGGGCGGCCATCGCGTCAGCCTGTTCGGCATGGGTCGCTCGCCAGGTGACCGCACTGCCCCAAACGGCAGCCGCCAGCATCAGGCGTTGCAGCGCCGCCCGATTGGGGAGCACCGCGGGGAGGGCGAATGACACCGTCAGCGCCGCGGCCTGTTCGTAGACCAATGCCGCGACGTACGGATCGACTCGTGACCCCTCGAGCAGTTCACTCGCCGTGACCAGCAGGTTGCGACACGCCGGCACCCGCGACTCGATCTGCACGGCCACCGAACGGCGACTCGCGCGCCTGAGGAGTGCCCATCGCAATCCGCCGCCGACACCAGCCAGCGCGCCAAGCAGGAGCAGTGGGCCGAGGCCGTCGCGAATGGGCCAGCCGACGATGGTGAGGAGCGCCGCAACGGCCAGACCGATGGATGCACCGGTGATGGCCATCCCCTGATCGGCCCGTCGACGTGCCGCGTCGAGGAAGCGCTCGACCGTGGTTGTTTCAGCCGACGGCAACGGGCACCTCCGCCGCACGACGGCGCAACCACCACTCGACCCCGAGCAACAGCAGCGCGGCCAGCCAGAGCCAGCGCCCGTCCGATGTTTCTGTGCCCGTCGCCGGCACGCTGCCACCGACGCCTGCGACGCGTTCCCACGACGCGAGTCGAACCGAATCGATCGCGATCGGTTCCTTCTCACTCATCGGTGTGGCACGCTCCTGGAGTCGGAGCACCGTGGCGGCGAGTGCCGCCGAGAAGGTGGCGGCGACGGAGTCATCGACGAAGAACAGCAGTTTGTTGCCATCCGCGGCCGCCGCGACCCGCACCGCCCCGCGCAGCGAGCGCACTGCGGCTGTGAGGGTGTCACTTGTGCCCGGGCCATCGGCGGCGAGCTGTGCCAGCAGCGTGGACTCGCGGAGCTGTGCGACGAGGGCGATCATCCATGCGGCGCGGAGTGGCGTGGCGCGGGCGCGCAGCGTGGCGCGCTCCGGGGCGGTCGGAAAGATGAAGGTGACGCTGTCTCGTGAGGCTGAGGTCGCCGGGACCCCGATGCTGTTGGCGGCGCGCAGAGACGCAGAGGCCAGGGCGGTCTCGCCGGGCCCCACCAGCCAGCGCAGAGGCGCAGGGGGGACAGCGGCCGGAGATCGGCGCCAGCTCACGGTACTGGAGATCGAATCGGCGACGACGGTCGCGGTGATGAGGCTGCCGTCCTGCGCGGTGACGAACTCCGAGGTGGCGGTCGGCGTCAGGCTGATGGGGAGAAGCCGGACTCCGAGTGATGCCTCCACCTCCGCGATGTCGCTGCTGTCCACGGCACCGAGTTGGAAGTCCGAGATCACGACCAGCTCGCGCTGTCCGGACTGTTGCGCGAGCCAACTGGTGGCGCCGGGGATTGCGGCGCCTGGCGTGGCGGTCAGGAACCGGCGGCTCGTCGTGGCCTCGCCAGCGAGCCGATCTGTCGCGTCACGAGCAGCACGATGCCCCGGTACCCCTGCCGCCGTGAGCCATCCCATGCTCACCGACGTATCCATCACAATCGCCCGCGTGAGACCCCCGCCTGCGGCCCCCAGCGCCTCTCTGCCACGCCAGCGCGGCTGCGCGAGGGCGATGACAGCCAAGAGCAAGACCGCGACACGCACGAGAAGCAACAACAGATCCTGCAGGCGGGTCCGCTGTGCCGGGAGCAACCGCGCCGCATCGATGAAACGGAGCGAGGGAAATCGGTGCGTCCGGCTCTGCCCCCGACCGAGCAGGTGAATCAGGATCGGGAGGAGGATCGTTGCCGCGCCGAGCCAGGCCCAGGGCTGGAGCCATGTCATGCCGAGGCGGGCCGTTGCGCGTTGGTCGACCGCGACTCGCGGTGCCGCAAGTAGTGCCGCAGCGCCCGCGCGGGTGGGACATCGGTCGAGAGGAGCGCGTAGTCGATCCCAGCGCGGACCGACTCCATCCGGCAGCGTTCATGGAAGGCCGAGACGACACGGCGATACTCGGACGCGATCGCTGTCGCATCGGTGATGCGCTTCGTCCCCGCTTCCACGTCCTCGATCTCGACCGCCCCGCTGAAGGGGAGTGCCACTTCGTCAGGCGAGGTCAGCTGGAGCACGGTGACATCGTGGCCTCGCTGCACCAGGTGCCGAAGTTCGCGACGGCTCTCCTCCTCGGCGTCGTAACAGTCGGAGAGCAGGATCACCACGCCGCGGCGGCGCAGCAGCCGACCAACACCGGCAATGGCCCGCGGGGCATCGAAGCTGCCCTCGGCCTTGAGCCGATCCAGCCGAGCCAGCAGGGCGAGCAGGTGCGGCCGTCCGCCACGCGCTGGCAGGTGCGTCAGCGTGCCGCCTTGCAGCGTGGAGAGGCCGACGGTGTTTCCCTGCTCCGCCACCAGGTAGGCGAGTGATGCGGCGACGATCCGTGTGTACTGCCACTTGCTGACGCCGTGCTCGGGATAGGCCATCGAGGCGGAGGCATCGACAATGAGCGTGACCGCGAGGTTGGTGGTCTCGCGGTATTGCCGAGTGTAGAGACGATCGCTGCGGCCGTAGAGCTTCCAGTCGAGATGCTTGAGGTCGTCGCCGGCGCGGTAGGGGCGGTGCTGGTGGAATTCGGTGGTGAAGCCGTGGAACGGCGAACGGTTGCCGCCGGTGCGGGTGCCTTCGATGACGATCCGCGCCATCAACTCGAGGTCGTCGAGATGCGCGAGGACCGACGCGCTCAGCGATCCACTGCCAGGCGCCTCCGTCACGTCAGGGCCGGACGGCGTCGAGCAAACGCCGGATCACGTCATCCGGCGTGATGCCGTCGGCCTCGGCCTGGAAGTTCACCAGGAGGCGGTGCCGCAGTACCGGCAGCGCGACGCGCGTCACGTCTTCGGGTGCCGGGACCGCGCGACCGTCGAGGAGTGCGGCGGCCTTGGCTCCGAGGACGAGGGCCTGTCCGGCGCGCGGACCGGCACCCCAGCGCACGAAGTCGCGCACGGCGGCCGGGGCGTGCCCATCGGCAGGGCGCGTCGCGCGGATCAGGCGCAGCGCGTAGTCCACCACATTGGCGGCCGCAGGCAGCGCGCGCACCAGCATGCGGGCCGACTCCAACTCCGCCCCCGTGGTCACTGGCGAGACGGCCGCCGTGCGTCCGGTGGTGGTCTCCGCGAGGATGCGCCGCTCATCCTCAATCTCGGGATAGTCCATCACGACGTTGAAGAGGAAGCGGTCCAGCTGCGCTTCGGGCAGCGGATAGGTCCCTTCCTGCTCGATCGGGTTCTCGGTGGCGAGCACGAAGAGTGGCCGCTGCAGTTCGTGGCGCACGCCGCCGATGGTGACCTGGTACTCCTGCATCGCCTCGAGCAGCGCGGCCTGCGTGCGCGGCGGGGTCCGATTGATTTCGTCGGCGAGGATGATGTTGGCGAACACCGGGCCCGGCAGGAAGCGGACGTGCCGCTTGCCGCCAGCGGCGTCGTCCTCGATCACCTCGGTGCCGAGGATGTCGGAGGGCATCAGGTCGGGGGTGAACTGGATGCGGGAGAAGGTGAGGTGCACCGCATCGGCCAGCGTCTTGATCAGCAGGGTCTTGGCGAGCCCCGGGACGCCGCGGAGGAGGCAGTGGCCGCCGGCGAGGAGGCAGGTCAGGATGTCGTGGCGGACCTGGCGCTGGCCGATGATGACGCGGCCCACTTCCTCGTCGAGGCGGTGGACCAGCGTGACCGCGTCCTCGAAGCGGAGCGGCGGGGCGGCAGACGGAGTGGTCAGGGATTCAGCAGGCATGGAGGAACATACCCGAGGGTCGGCGCGAGGGACCAGCGGGTCATTCCGGGTCAGCTGCGTTCGAGGAGGGCAGCCACCTCGTCGGCGACTGCACGCATCCGGCGCTGATTGGCCGCCGCGATCCGATTCCACCAGAGCCGGGCGACCCCAAGGTACGCGACGCCCGCGCCGAGGGCGATGGGTGCGCTGAACTCTCCGGCGGAGGCCGCCCCCGCCACGAAGCCGGTGAAGACGGCGGCAGCCAGCGCGCCGGCGTGGATCACGAACTGCGTCCCGTCGGCTCGCCCGGCCACGTCGATGCTCGTCGTCGTGTCGTCCGTCACGATCGTGACGGCCGCGGTGCTGAAGCCGCTGTCGTAGCGCCACTCCATCCCGCCGGCGATCTCCCGGCTCTCGCCGATCTCAGCGAGGCGAGCGCGCACCTGCGCGAGGGCCGCGGAGAGGTTCTGCGGCGTGGAGGCGCGCGCCACCACTCGGGTGAGATGATTCGCCGAGGATGCGCCCCAGAGGCGCGAGGGCTGTTCGGGATCGGCGAGCGGCAGGGCGGCGGCACGCATCACTACGTCCGGCGCGATGCCGATTTCGGCGGCGATCCGCTGGATGTCGGCGAGGGAGTGCTGCCGTTCCTCGGCGCTCGACAATTCCACCGCACGGCGGAGGATGAGGGCCATCTCCTTGTCGGTGAACTGGGGGTCGGTCACGGGGGGCGACTCCGGCGGGGGAACGCGGCGCTGCTCGGGGGAAACGTACGCCGGATGGCGGGATTGGGTTGCAGTGAGGGGTCCGAAACGCCGATCGGCCCGCCGGGGAGGGCGGGCCGATCGTGACGCTTATCGCTGAGTGCCCGAGGCGAGACTCGAACTCGCAAGGGATCGCTCCCGGCGGATTTTGAGTCCGCTGCGTATACCATTCCACCACTCGGGCGTGCCCGGAATCTCATCGCAGACGCAGGCGCAGGCAACCCCGGCACGGCGCCCCCGACCCGCCTACATTTGCCGGAGCCCCCGTGCCCAAACCCATAGCCCCGGCCAACTCCGTGATCTCCCCACGCCCCTTCCATCCCTGGCACGACATCCCCCCCGGCCCCAACCCGCCGGACATCGTCACCGCCATCATCGAGATCCCGGCCCACGGCCGCAACAAGTACGAGCTCGACAAGGAGCTCGGCGTCTTCCGCCTCGACCGCGTCCTCCACAGCGCCGTCCACTACCCGGGCGACTACGGCTTCATTCCGCGCACCCTGGGCGACGACGGCGACCCGCTCGATATCATCGTCCTGCTCACCGAGCCGGTCTTCACCGGCTGCCTCATCGAAGTGCGCCCCGTCGGCGTCTTCGAGATGGTGGACCGCGGCGAGGCCGACGAGAAGATCATTGCCGTCGCCACCAGCGACCCGTTCGCCGAATCGATTCATGACCTCGGCGACATCCGGCCGCACGCGCTCCGCGAGATCGAGCACTTCTTCCAGGTCTACAAGAACCTCGAAGGGACGCGCGTCGAAAGCCGCGGCTTCAAGAACGCCGCGGCCGCGAAGCAGTTCATCACCCGGTACATCGCGGCCTACGACGAGCGCTTCGGAGCGCCCAAGGCGTAGCGCCGGATCAGCCGCCGTCGCGGAGCGAGAGCGGCGGCGACAACACCTCGTGCCAGACCATCGCCCGCCGGAGCGCCGTGGCCCGAGTCTCGGCCGCGGGGAGTGCGGCGGGCTTCGTCGTCCGGATCGAGGCGTCGAAGCGGAGGTGATCGACCGGGGACATCGCGCCGTCCCGCACTTGTGCCGCCGTCACCCGGCGCTGCACCAGTGCCTCGGCGTCATCGTCGTAGTCGACCCGCTTCGGCACCGGCCGTGCACCGATCTCTTCCGCAGCAATCGGACGCTCTTCCACCTCGAGCGACTGCCCCTCCTCCACGTCCCACGGCTCACGCTGCGTGGGCGGCAGGCGCTTGATGGTCGTCGTCGGTACCGTCCGCGGCGGCCGCGGGCCAGGGAGTCGCTTCGCCGGCCCGGGATGGACCGTCGCCGCCTCGATCTCCTGATGTCGGCGCGCTCCGTCGAGCTGTCCGCGCATCTCCTGCAGCAACTCCTCCATCGTCTGCGGCGCCCGCGAGCGGCCACCCGACACCCCGGACATGTCCAGCGTGGCGGCCCGCTCCCGGGCCACCTTCGCGGCGCGCTTCACGATGGCCACGAGACCATACACGACCGCCACCGTGAAGAAGAGGCCCTCACCGGCCATCGATCAGCCCGTCACTTCGCCGACGCCCGGCAACTCGCCGCCCGCCGAGATCGCGCGACGCATGTCGGTGTCCGCCTGCATGTTCTTGTAGCGCTGATAGTCCATCACACCCAAGTGCCCCGCGCGGAACGCCTCCGCAATCGCCATCGGAATCAACGCCTCGGCGGCCACCAGCTTGGCGCGCTCACGCACGACTTCGGCCTTGTATTCCTGTTCGACGGCCACGGCCAGCGCACGCCGCTCCTCGGCCTTCGCCTGCGCGATCCGCTTGTCGGCTTCGGCCTGGTCGGTCTGCAATTCGGCGCCGATGTTCTTGCCGACATCGACGTCGGCGATGTCGATCGAGAGGATCTCGAAGGCCGTCCCCGCGTCGAGCCCCTTCGCGAGCACCGTCTTCGAGATCATGTCGGGGTTCTCGAGTACGGCCTTGTGGGAATCCGCCGAACCGATCGTGCTGACGATCCCTTCGCCGACACGCGCCAGGATCGTCTCCTCACCAGCGCCACCCACCAGCCGATTGACGTTGGCGCGCACCGTGACACGCGCCATCGCCAGCAACTGGATGCCGTCCTTCGCCATCGCCGCGATCTTCGGCGTGGTGATGACCTTGGGGTTCACGCTCACCTGTACCGCCTCGAGCACGTCACGGCCGGCAAGGTCGATCGCCGTGGCCTGCTTGAACGTCAGCGGGATGCCGGCCTTGTCGGCAGAGATCAGCGCGTTGACCACCCGCGCCACGTTGCCGCCGGAGAGGAAGTGCGCCTCGAGTTCGTTGATGCCGAGCGGCAACCCTGCCTTGATCGCGGTGATGAGCGGATCGACGATGCGCGTCGGATCGACCTTTCGGAAGCGCATGCCGAAGAGCGTCACAAACGGCACCCGCACGCCGGAGGCCGCCGCACGAATCCACAGCCCCACCGGGATGAAGCGGATGAAGATCGTCAGCACGATCAACGCGATGGTGAGGAGAACCAGCAGCATCGCCAGACCGGCGGCGTCGTTATTCATGGAGGGTACTCGCGTGTGGAAGATGAAGCGTGGCGGCGTTGGCCAGCCGCACGACATGCCGATACCCCTCGGCATTGATGACCGTGACCGAGGCGCCTGCCACGATGAACTCGCCCTCGGTCACGACGTCCATTCGTTCGCCGCCGATCTCGGCCGTGCCTGATGGACGGAGATCCGTGATGGCCGTCCCGACCTGACCGATCAGATCGTCCCGCTGCGGCGCCGAGATGTAGCCCTCACCGCGCGCCACGCCGTGATTGTGAAGCAACCCGGCAAAGCGCTCCGAGCCCGGCAGGTGGCGGATCCAGGCGAAGAAGACCGCTGCGGTGACCGCAAGGGAGGCACCGAGGATCCCCAGCGCGCCCATGATGTCCGCGGTGCCGGGGGAGCCACCGGCCAGCGTGAGGACGGTCGCCGCCGCCATGAAGAGGATGCCAAGCACGCCCGCGACCCCGAAGCCAGGGAGGAGGAACACCTCGACCATCAACGCGAGCATCCCCAGGCCAAGGAGGATGACCTCCTCCCAACCGGCGAGTCCGAGCAGCAAGGATGAGCCGAAGAAGAGCCCGAGCGAGACGACCGAGAGGAGGCCGCCGAGCCCGAACGCCCCGGCCTTGACCTCGAACATCAGCCCGACCATCGCCATCACGAGCAGCAACAGCGCCACGATGGGATTGGTCAGGAACTCGAGCACCGGCGCGGCGACGACCGGGTCGAAGCCGGCCAGGGTCGGCAACACGCCGGAAGCGGGATGCTGCGCCCCGGCGACAGCCGTCAGGCCCAGCATCCCGCCGATGATCATCCCACCTGTTCGCTGCATTCCGCTCCTCCGCGCCGAGGTGGCCCTCGACGGGAATCTAGCGGCTTCTGTTTCAGATCACTCCTCCGGGGGCGGCCCAGCCGCCGGGGGGCGGCTGTCCTGCAACTCGCGGATCCGCTGCAGGAGACGATCCCGCATGATCAGGTACTGGCCCCGCTGAATCGGGGTGAGCACCGGCTGCAGGTCGCGCATCTCGTCGCGGAAGGATTCCGCATACGCCACGCGATTCTGCCCCATGCGGTCGATCATCCGCGAGACGGAGTCGGCGTTGGCGGCGACGCCCGGGCGCAACTCACCGTCGAGCGCGTCCTGCAACCGTCGCATCTCCTCTTCGAGCAGCCGGCGCCGCTCGCCCGTCGCTTGGACCACCCGTGACATGCGTGCAGCCTGGTCATCGGTCAGCGCCAGTTCCTTCATCGCCCGGCGCTTGAAGGTCTCCTCGATCTGGCCACGCAGGATGGCAGCGCGCGGAGGGGGGCCGCCGGGGCGTTGATTGCCCCGGCCGCCGCCCTGCGCCGCCAGAGGCGCTGCGGCAAGCAGGAGCACGAGTACGGCACGAGTCGAATGCATGGTCACCCCTCCACAGTCTTCAAGAGCTGTTGCAGTTCCGCTTCCGTCAGTTCATCCAGCCGCGGCAGGGGGCCCGGCGTCAGCACCGGTGCGGGTTCATCTTCCTGTACGGCGGCGAGCACCATCTTCAGTTCATCCTCGAGCAGCGCATCGAGTTCCGGAATCGTGGTGACCGCCCGGGTCGGCACCAGCGCGACATCCGTGGCCGGCGCGGGCCGGGTTGGCAGATAGACGGCCAACGCAATGCCGGCCGCCGCGGCCAGCCCCACCAGGGCCCTGCTCCAGCGACGCCGGGAGGTGATCGACACCACCGTCGGCGTGGGGCGGACGGCTGCGTGCACCGCGGCGGCGATCCGCTCGATGTCCATCGTCGGCGCGGGGCGGGCCGCGAGGGTAATCGGAGCCACCAGACGCCATTCGAGCTGACAGTCCTGGCAGATGCCCAAATGGGCCGCCTCTTCGTTGTCCCAGCTCGCATCGCCACGAGCCACCGCCGGCATCCGGTCGGAGAGTGCTTCGCAGATCATTCGACCAACTCCTTCAGGCGGCGGACCGCGTGATGGTAGTGGACCCGGGCCGCGCCCGGGGTGGTGCCCAGGGCGGCGGCGATCTCGGGATACTCAAGGCCTTGCTCCACCCGGAGGAGGAAGACCTCGCGCTGGAGCCGCGGCAAGCCCGAGATGCCGACCCTGATCCGCTCAGCCGTCTCATCGGCCGCCAGCTCGCCTGCCGGATCGGCGACGTCAATCACGTCATGATCCTCGATCGCCACGTCGATCCGGCCGCGACGATGCCGAAAGCCGTCCTTGACCAGATTCCCGGCGATCCGGAAGAGCCACCCCCGAAAGGGGCCGTCGCCGCGCCAGCTGTCGAGGCCCCGAAACGCCCGGATGAAGGTCTCCTGGACCAGGTCCTCAACGTCCGCGCTGGACGCCCCGCCCGCCGCCACATAACGCCCAAGCGCCGGGGCATGCCGCTTCACCAGATGGGTGGCGGCCTGCTCGTCCCCTCGGCGCCAGGCGGCGACCAGATCGGGATCGTTCGGGAATTCGGCGGCGAAGGCGGTCATCAGACTCAATGACGAGGGAAGTTGAGCTCCGTTAATCGATGATCGATGATCGATGGGCGATGATCGATAAGGAACCCTCGACCAGCTGCCCCGTTCAACGTCCACGCACCATCCATCATCGATCATCGATCATCGACCATCGATCATCGACAACCTACCCACATCTCCTTGTCCACAATGGTGATAAGATGTGCGTATTCAAGTAATATCCACAGCATACACACCCCGTCCACCCTCCTCCCACAGCGGATGTCCACAATGTTGGTGATCGGTCACCGTGGGGCCTCCGGACATGCCCTCGAAAACACCCTGGACGCCTTTGAACGGTGTGTCGCACCCTCCCCGACCGCGTGTGACGGGGTCGAACTCGACGTCCACACCACCGCCGATGGGGAGCTCGTGGTTCACCACGACCCCGCGCTGGCCGACGGCCGGCAACTCCACGAGCTGACGGCGGCCGAGGTGGCAGCGGCGCGACTGAAGGACGGGAGCGGCATCCCGACGTTGGCCGAGGCGCTGGCGGTGCTGTCCCCGATCGAGGTCTTCATCGAGGCGAAGGGGGTCTCGATCCACGGCCTCGGGCGCCTCAGGGCGCTGATTGCCGGCCACCCCTTCCCCGAGCGGCTCCACGTCCACGCCTTCGATCACCGGGTCATCCGCCGCCTGTACGAGGCCGATGCCACCCTGTCGCTGGGCGTCCTCTCCTCCTCCTATCCACTCGACGTCCCCGGGCCGGTGCTCGCTACCGGTGCCCAGACGCTCTGGCAGGAGTGGCACCTGATCGATCGGGACCTGGTCGAGCGCTGCGCGATGGTGGGGATCCGGGTCGTCGCCTGGACGGTCAATGACGCCGCGGTGGCGAGACACCTTGGGGAGCTGGGGGTGGCAGGGGTGTGCGGGAATTGGCCTGAACGGCTAGTCGTAGGTCATAAGTCGTAAGTCGTAGGTCAGCCAGAACACTAAAAGGCCGGCTTCCCGTTGGGAGGCCGGCCTCGCTGTATTACGACCTACGACTTACGACTTACGACATCAAGACCTACGCTTCGGCAGTCACCGGCTTCGGATACACCGACACCTGCTGCCGAGCCTTGTCCTTCCGCTCGAACTTGACGACGCCGTCGATGTACGTGTGCAGCGAGTCATCCTTGGCGCGGAAGACGTTCTTCCCGGGATGGAACTTGGTGCCGCGCTGCTTGACGAGGATGCTCCCCGCCGTGACAGACTCGCCACCGAAGTGCTTCACGCCCAGGTACTGCGGATTCGAATCGCGACCGTTGCGGCTAGAGCCGACACCCTTCTTGTGAGCCACGTGTTACCTCAACCCGTCACGACGTCAGTGATGCGGACTTCGGTATGCTTCTGCCGATGCCCGGTCTTCCGGCGGTATCCCTTCCGGCGCTTGAACTTGAAGACGTAGATCTTCTCGTCCTTGCCGTGCTTCACGATCTCCGCGGAGACCGAAGCCCCGGCGATGGTCGGTGCACCAGCCGTGATCGCATCCCCATTGGAGGCGAGCAGCACATCCGTGAAGGTCAGCGTGTCCCCAGCTTCCTTCCCGTCCATATACGGCAGCTTCAGCGTCGCGCCCTTTTCCGCGCGGAACTGCTTGCCCAAGGCCTTGAAAATCGCGTACATAGAACCTGTTTACTCCAATGGGTCTGAGTTGCCAAGCCAGCCAATATAGCCCCCCGTTTTCCGGGGGGCAACCCCGAAGCTACGCCACCGCATAGAGTTCGGTGACGTCCCGCCCAGCCGGCCTGGACATCAGCCGGAACTCGTCCAGTCGGAGCATCGGGTCGTCGCGGACTTCGAGCTCCAACCCGGACTGCCGCCCCAGGGTGGCGACCAGCTTCGGCTCCTCCTCGAGCAGGTAGAGCGCCACATCCGGGTGGAGCCGGATCGCCAACCGACGCTCCTTCTGGTCCACCGCGGCCCGCTTGAGGGCCCGTTCCAGCCGCCGCGAGACCACTTCGGGCGAGAAGACCCGCCCGGTCCCGCTGCAGGTCAGGCACTCCCGGGTCATCGAGGCCCAGAGCGAAGGCCGGACCCGCTGACGGGTCATCTCGATCAGCCCCAGCTCGGACACCGCAAAGGCGCGGGTCCGGGCCCGGTCGCGGCCCAAATGGGTCCGCAGCTCGGCCAGCACCCGGTCACGGTTCCCCTTCGACTCCATGTCGATGAAGTCGACCACGATGATGCCGCCGACGTCCCGCAGGCGGATCTGGCGCGCAATTTCCCGGGCCGCCTCGACGTTGGTCCGGAGGATGGTCTTTTCGGGGTCGCGCTTGCCGGTATAGCGGCCGGTATTCACGTCCACCGACACCAGCGCTTCGGTCGGCTGGATGATCAGGTAGCCACCGGTCGGCAGATCCACACGCGGCTTGAAGAGGTCGCGGATCTCGTGCTCGATCTTGTAGGCGTCGAAGAGCGGCGTCGGATCCTGGTAGAAATGCACCCGCGCCTCGAGCTCCGGATCGATCAGCTGCAGGTACTGGATGATCTCGCCGTGCAACTCCTTCGAGTCCACCCACAGCGCGTCGACCTTGGCCGAAAAGACGTCACGAATCAACGAGCGCGTCAGTGAGGCCTCGCGATGCAGCAACGCCGGCGCCTTCACGTACTGCTGCTTGCGCTGGATCTTGTTCCACGTTGCCAGCAGCGAATCGATCTCGCGCCGGAAGTGGTCTTCCGTCACGCCCTCGGCCACGGTGCGCACAATCACGCCGCCCGCGTCACGCGGCAGCAGACGGGACACCATCTCGCGCAGGCTCGCACGCTGCTCGCGGTTCTCGATCTTCCGTGAGACGCCGACTTTCGAGGCGTACGGCATGTACACGAGGAAGCGCCCGGCCAGCGAGATCTGCGCGGTGACGCGGCAGCCCTTGGTCGAGATTGGTTCCTTGGTGACCTGCACGGGGAGGAGCTGGCCCTTCTTCAGCATCTCGCCGATGTCGGGCACGGCGCGCCGGGCGCCGACTTCGCGCTTGCCGCCGGAGCCGCGACGCTTGCGCGCCGTCGTCGGGTCCTTGACCGCTTCCGCGTCGTCCTCGCCCTCACCGTCGCCTTCGTCGTCCGCCTCGTCCTCGACGTCCTCGGGCTCGGCCTCGACCGGGCTTTCGTCGTCTTCGGGCTCGAGCAGATCCGAGGCGTGGAGGAAGGCGCTCTTTTCGAGGCCGACGTCGACGAACGCCGCCTGGATGCCCGGGAGGACGGCGTCTACGCGCCCGTAATAGACGTCACCAACTGTGCGCCGCTGATCGGGCCGATCGACGAGGAGCTCGACCAGACGGTCGTCCTCGAGGATGGCCACCCGCGTCTCGCGCGGGGTGCCGGAAATGAGAATCTCGCGCTTCACGGAGAGTCCTCGCGGTCCGCACGCGCCCGGGGGCGCTGCCATCCGCGACTATAGGGGTGGAGGAGGATCGTCCCGCGGGGACGACCACGAACCGACCAGGACTCCAACGCCCGAGCCGTCGAGGCTCGTGCTGCCGCCCAGAGGAAAACCCCGCAGTCGTTCGGGAGCGGCGGATGGCGGCGGGCGTACCCGACACAGTCGTGTCGAGCGCGTCCGATGCCCCTCCGGCGCGAGCCAGAAGCCGAGGCTGTCGCAAGATGGGATGGAGCGGCGATTTGGCGAGGAGGATTGACCGGCGGAACTGTGTGACGATACCGCATGCGACTCGCCGGATCAGCACTCTGGCTGATCCGACCCCCGGGGCCCTGTGGCGGCGGAGCACGATTCGCATCCGTGAAAAGCTATGGGGGACAGCAACTTACAGCAATAGCCGAGCGCCGTTTTCCCCCTTTTCCCCCTCCGCGAAAGGGGGCGTCGGGTCATGGGACGGTTCGCGACGGCGCCGACGCTCCCCGTTCCGATCGATCCTCCCCCATATTTGGCAGATGCCATCCATCCTTCGGTCGAATTCCCCGCTCCCTTTCGTCGTCGCGCTCGTCCTTGTCCTTGCCGCCTGCGGCGGCGAGACCGGTTCGACCCTCGGGCCGCCGGCCACCCTGGAAGTCCTCGCCGGTGGGGCGCAGTCGATTCCGGTCGAGGGCGTCGCCCCGATCGCCCCACGCGTTCGGGTCAGGGATGCCAATGGGGCCTCCCTTCCGAACGTCGCCATCCTCTTCAGTATCGATGCCGGCGGCGGGTCGGTGACCCCGGCCCGGGTCGTGACCGGGACGGACGGCGTCGCCGTCGCGACGACGTGGACGATGGGCTCGGTGCCGGGGGTCAACACGCTCCGAGCCGCGGCCGAGAACACCACCGTCAGCAACACCATCTCGGTGACCGCCACGGTGGTGCCTCCCTCGATGGTCGCCGCCGTGGGGAGCGCGAATTTCGTCGCCTTCGCCGGACAGCCCCTCACGACCCTGCCGGTGCTCGAGGTCCGCGACGGATTCGGCGCCGTCAAGCCAGGCGTCACCGTGGTCTTCAGCGTGACGCTCGGCGGCGGGACCGTCACCGGTGGCACGCAGGTCACCAACGCCGCGGGCCGAGCCTCCCCGACCGGGTGGACGCTCGGCCCGCTCGCCGGCGTGAACCAGCTGACGGCGCAACTCCCCGCTGGCGAACGGTTCATCTTCACGGCGCAGGGGCTCGGAGCAAACATCACCACCTTGGAATTGATCTCCCCGGCCGCCCAGACCGGGACGCTCGGTTTCCAGGTCCCGGTGATCCCGCGAGTCCGGGTCGTGGATGCGCTCGGTGCGCCCGTTCCCAACATTCCGGTGGCCTTCGCCCTGACTGGCTTCGGTGACGCCACGATGACCGGACCGGTGGCGCTTTCTGATGCCACCGGGATTGCTTCGCCCCAGGACTGGAAGCTCGGCCGAGTCAATCCGACCAGTACACTCGTGGCGACGGTCCCCGGGTTCCCAGGGCCGCGTGCGGAGTTCACCGCGACCGGCACGGCGAAGCAATTCGTCGTGGACCTCCGGCTGCTCACGATCATGAAGGCGAGCCAGCGTGATGCCTTCGTCACGGCGGCGACGCGGTGGATGGCGGTCATCACCGACGACATCAGCGATGTGCAGATCACCCGACCGGCCGGCGATTGTGGCTCGGGCTCGCCGGCGATCGACGAGTTCGTGGACGACGTCATCATCTTCGCCGCCGTGGAGAACATCGACGGCCCCGGCGGCGTCCTGGGCAGTGCCGGCCCCTGCACCATCCGCTCCCCGTCGGCACTCCCGGCCGTCGGCCGGATGCGCTTCGACGACGCCGATCTCGTCACCCGCGAGAACAACGGCCAACTTGTCCCGCTCATCCTGCACGAGATGGGGCACGTCCTCGGCTTCGGAACCATCTGGACCGACCGCGGCGTCATTACCGACAAGGGCGGCAACGACCCGATCTTTGTCGGCACGCAGGCGCTGGCCCTCTGGCCGACGCTGACGTTGGGCTACGCCGGCCGCCCGGTGCCCGTGGAGAACACCTTCGGTCCGGGCACGGCGGACGCGCACTGGCGGGAGTCGGTCTTCCGGGCCGAGTTGATGACCGGCTTCATCGAGTCGCCCGGCGTGCCGATGCCGCTCTCGCGCATGACGATCGCCTCGATGCGCGACCTCGGCTACGTGGTGAATTACGACGCGGGCGATACGTTCGCGGGCTCGCTGATCGCCATGCTGCGCGAGATCAACAGCGTGCCAACGCGCATCAACGAGGTGGTGATGCTGCCGACCACCTCGGTTGACGTGCAGGGTGTGACGCGGCCAATCAATCGGCGGTGAGACGCCGCACACCACGGGGCGCCCTCACCGCCCCGTGGTCCGGCAGCGATCACACCCCGCGCAGCGCACGTTCTTCTCTCCAAACCACTCCATCAACACGCGCCGTCGGCAGTTCCGGGTGAGCGCGTAGCTGCTCATCGCCGCGAGGCGCTTCTCCGCCTCACGACGGCGTCGCCGCACGCGCGTCCAGTCCACAGCGCCACGATCCGGTCGCAGTTCCGCCGCCAACCGATCCGCCGCCGCGACGATGCTCGGCGGATGGCGCTGCCTGAGCTCGGGCGTCTTCCACAGCAACTCGAGCGTGCGCTCCGGCGGATACGTCACGTCGAGTTGACGCCGCGGCAACACCATGTCGCTGGGGTGGTGAAAGATGATGCAGCGCGCCGCACTGCCGTCACGCCCTGCGCGCCCCGCCTCCTGGTAGTAAGACTCGGGCGTGGCAGGCATCGTCCAGTGCGCGACCAGCTTGACCCCAGGCTTGTCGATTCCCATGCCGAAGGCGCACGTCGCGACGACGACACGAATCCGATCGTCGAGAAAGCGGACCAGGGTGTCGCTGCGCTCGGTGGTCGTCATCCCGGCGTGGTATGGTGCGGCCGCCACGCCGGCCTCGACCAGCACACGCGCCAACCCTTCGACGAGGCCGCGGGTGGGGGCATAGACGATGGCGGCGCCGGGGGTGGTGCGGATCAGGACCGCGAGTCGCGCGAGGCGGTCATCGCGCGACACCACCGGGACCACACTGAAGTGCAGGTTCGGGCGATCGAACGACGCGACGATTTCGACGGCCTCGCGGCCGAAGCCGAGGGCGTTGCGGATCTCCTCGCGGACGGCCGGCGTCGCGCTGCCGGTGAGCGCGACGCACGGTGGTGCCCCGAGCGCGGCCCGCGCGGCACGGAGACCGCGGTACATCGGTCGGAAATCGTGCCCCCATTCGACAATGCAGTGCGCCTCATCGACGGCGAGGCGCTCGACACGCGCATTGCGGGCCTTCAGTTCGTCGCAGAGGCGCGGCAACCGCTCGGGAGAGACATAGAGGAGGCGAAGGGCGCCGCGCGCGGCATCGGCGATCGTGGCCGCCTGTTCGCTGGCGTCGAGGGTGCTGTTGAGGGCGGCGGCGGCGATGCCGCGCGTGCGGAGCGCGGTGACCTGATCCTGCATCAGCGCCACGAGCGGCGAGACGACGAGCGTCAGGCCGCCGCCGACGAGTGCCGGGACCTGGAAGCAGATCGACTTGCCGCCACCGGTGGGAAGGACGGCGAGTACGTCGTGCCCACTGAGGACGGCGGCAACGACGCGCGCCTGCATCGGACGGAAGTCGGGGTAGCCGAAGGCGCGGCGGAGGACGTGGCGGGCGATGGGGGGCGTGGTGGACATGCCGAAGGAAGGCATGGGCCCCACGATCTCGGGGTGACAACTTCTGCGGTGGGGCACCAACTGTTGCCTGCTACTCCTCCATCGCCTCGCGCTGCGCATCCTGCAGCCGTCGACGGAGGAGGAGCCGCACCAGCACCGACGCCCCCAGGCACCCCATCGCCACCCACATCAGCATCTGATCGTCCCGCGCGACGGCGGCGATGACGATCAACAGCCCCACCAGCGAGAGCCCGATCCGGAACCGCGAGAGCCAGAGGATCATTTGGCGAGGAACGCCGCGATGGCGCGCTTGAAGTCCTCGGTCGCCCGGGAAAGCGCATTGACCCGCGCGCCGAGGAGGATGCCGTCCTGGAAGGACCGACCATCGAGCTCGGTGAAGAGCTGCTTGGTGAGCGCCAGCGCGGTGACACTCCGGCCAGCGAGTGCAGCGACGATGGCCGCCACGGCGCCATCGAACCCTTCCTCCGGTACCACCCGACTCACCAGCCCGCACTGCTCGGCCTCCTGCGCCGAAAGGAGCCTGCCGGTGGCGACGAGGTCGAACGCCCGCTTCTCCCCCACGGCGCGCTTGAGCATCGTCATCACCATCGCCGGGACGAAGCCGCGCTCGATCTCGGGATAGCCGAACCGCGCGGACTCGCTCGCGAGGACGAGGTCACAGGCCGTCGCCAACCCCGCCCCACCCGCCAACGCGCGCCCCTGCACCACCGCGACCGTCGGCTTGGGGAGGCCCCTGAGTGCGAGGAACAGCTCGCCCAAGGCGAGCGCGTTCCGCTCATTCTCCTCGAGTGAGTTGTCTGCCGACGCGAGCAGTTCGTCCAAATCTGCGCCGGCACAGAAGTCCTTCCCCGCCCCGCGGATCACCAGCACCCGCACCTCGGCGTCGAGCTCGGCCTGCGCGATGCCGATGGCGAGGCCGTCGACGATCGCCGCGTTGAGTGCGTTGCGCTTCTCGGCGCGGTTCAGCGTGAGGGTCAGCACGCCGCCTTCGAGCGTCGAATCGACCGCGTTCACGATGCGGCGTCCTTGATCCGCTTGGCGAGCTTCTTCGGAACCTCGATCTCCATCCGCAACAGCGCGGTCGAGAAGACCTTCCCCTGCGCGTCGGTCTTGAGCGAAAGCGTGCCGCCGCCGTCGAGCGCGCCGTGCAGCAGGAAGTTGAGGGCATTCAGGTTTGGCAACTCGAAGCGGTCGACCGCCGAGACCATCCCCTTGAAATGCTTGGCCACCCGCCGCTTGGTCACCTGTTCGACGAGCAACGGGTAGTACTCGGCCTCGAAGGCGATCAGGCCGACGTTCGCCGTGTCGCCCTTGTCACCGGAGCGGGCGTGGGCCAACCAGCGCAGTTGCAGCAGGGTCGTCGCCATCAGAGCATCTCCACGCGAACACGGGGTTCGATCTTCTCCCGCGCCACCAGCGCGGGCCAGTAGGCCACGATCTCCTCGACCGCCGGACGGCCACCGGCGAATCCGGTGACGCTCGGCGGCCCGGTCAGGACCAGCGGCGCGATCTCGCGGGTGAAGCGCTCCACCGCCGCCTTGTCGGTGCCCCGCACGCCGACCCGCAGCATCACCTCGGCGATGTCGTCGCGCGGTTCGCCGGCCAGCTTGCCATGCGTGGCATCCACGCCGACATACTCGGTCAGGATCTGCTCGAAGGAGAGGCCGAGTGTCGCCAGCCGCTTGCGGAGGATTTTGTCGGCGGCCTTCGCCTTGTCGTACGCCTCGGGCCACGAATAGACCAGCGTGCCGACCGCCTTGTAGCCGTAGAAGTAGGCCACCGAGACCTTGAGCATCGGCGTGCGGGGCGAGCCGGTGATTCCCGATACGCGGACCCGATCCTTGCCGACCTGGTCGAGCCGGATACTGGTGAAGTCCGCAATGCCGTCCGGCGTGATGTAGTTGTGCGGATCGCCCATCTCGTACACCAGCTGCTCGGTGACCGAGGCGACGTTGACCACGCCACCTGTGCCCGGATGCTTGGTCACCACGAAGGTGCCGTCGGACTCGACCTCGGCGATCGGGAAGCCGACGTCCTCCAGCCGCTTCACCTTGCGCCAATCGCGCAGGAGGTTGCCGCCGGAGCTCTGCGCCCCGCATTCGAGGATGTGCCCCGCGATGGTGCCGGCGGCGACCTTGTCCCAGTCGTCGTAGCTCCAGCCGAACTCGTGGACGAGTGGCCCGAGAGTGAGGCCCGTGTCCGTCACCCGGCCGGTGATGACGATCGTCGCCCCCTGGTCGAGGGCATCGACGATCGACTTCATGCCGAGGTAGGCGTTCGCGGAGCGCACCTGCGAGCGCACGTCGCTCAGCGGCGCGCCGGTGTCCATGTTCGAGAACGGCTCGCCCGCGGCGGTCAGGGCGTCGAGCTCGTCGAGAAGGTCGTCGCCGGTGACCAGCGCAATCTTGACCTTGTCCCCGACGCCCAGCTTGTCGGCGGCAGCCCGCACGGCAGCGGCACAGGCGCGCGGGTTGACGCCACCGGCATTCGAGATGACCCGGACGCCGTTGGTCGCGATGGTCGGGAGGATCCGCTCCATCTGGGTGACGAAGTCACGGGCATAACCCGCGCCCGGATCTCGCGATCGCTGCTTCTGCAGGATCGACATGGTGACTTCGGCGAGGTAGTCGAGGACGAGGTAGTCGATCGCCCCGCCCTCCACCTGGCGCACGGGCGCCTCCAGCCAATCGCCCCAGAAGCCTTGGCCAGCGGCGATGCGGACGGTCTTGCGAGCGGTCATCGGGACGTACCCCCTGCAATGTCGAGCGTGACCTCGCGGGTCCACGCGTGCTCATCGCCCTCGAGGGCGACGAGAATGACTACGGGCCGGAAACCGACCGGCAGCTTGAGCGGCAACACGCCGAGCGAATAGCGTTGCGTGACCGTGGCGCGTCCGGCCAATGGCGCGAACGGGGAGCCACCGCTGTCGAGCTCGGTCACGTCGGCGGCATAGAAGCGTACGGCGACATCAAGCGCCCACTCGCCAGCCCGTTCAGCGAAACCCGGCGCCAGAAGGATCACGAGCGAGTCACCGATCACGTGCGGCGGCAACTCGGGGGTGGCGCGACCGAAGGCGTAGTTGAGCGGCAACGCGTCGATGTGCCGTCCGGTCTTGTCCTGGATCGTCACGCCGAAGTCCGTAAAGCGAAGCCATTGATCGCGTGGCATGCGCGAGTCGATGCTGACCCGCTCGGCCCACTCCGGCACCGGGATGACCAGCCGCACCGGGGCGTCACCGGACCGCTCAATCCGCTGCCGCCATTCACCGCCGATCATCCCGGCGCGGGTGCGGACGGAGAGGCGAGCGGCGACGACCGACGTCGTCGTGACCCGAAGGCTGTCCCCGGTCAACGTCGCGTCCAGTGTCAGCGGTGCACGCCGGACGGTCACCCGCATCGTGGCGCCGGCCAGCGGGCCCCCCGCCACGACGACCTCGTACAACCCGGCGACGACGTCGTTGCCGGTCAACTCGAAGAGCGCTGCGCCGTCGCCGAACCCCGACGGACTCATCGCCCCTTCGCGAAACGGCATGCCGCCGGGCTCGTGGAGGGCTGCGGTGGCCAGCTGCGATGCTTCCGCCGTCGCGACCTCGACCTGGAAGCCGCGGCCCGCTTCAGCAGGGACGAAGATCCGTGTCGTTCCACCAGCAGCGACGGTGAAGGTGTCGACCACCGTGAGCGCCGTCGCCGAGATCGGCAGGCGCACCGTGACGGGGACGAGGGCCAGGAGCGATCCGTCGCGCGCATCGCTCACCCGAATCCAGCCGGACGCGTTCCGACGCCCGGCGGTGACCGTCGCCGTGAAGTTGGCCTTCCCGCCGCTCATCGCGGTGGCGGCGGGAACGACGATCCACGGTGCGCTGGCATCGAGGCGGATCGGCGGTGGCGACCCGGCGTCAATCTGCCGCAGCGTGACCTGCGTCCGCACTGGCCGGGTGCCGTCCGCGGAGTCACGAAGCGTGATCCACACGGCCCCGCGGCCCTGCACACCATCGGCGACATCGACGACAAGGGCCGTGGCGCTTTCCCGGCGCTCGAGCCAGCGCCACGCACTGAGCAGGTCGGGTCGGCCCGCGCCCTGCTCTGCCGTGGTCGCGCCAGGGACCGGCTGCGCCGAATTCCGCAACGCCTGGATGATCAGCGTGGCCGGAGTCGTGGTGGCGCGAGTGCCCAGGGCCGAGAGCAGTCGCGCCGCCAGACCGGCGGCATGTGGCGCCGCCATGCTGGTCCCGCTCTCGATCTCGTCACCGATGGCAAAGTTGGGGACCGCGCTGTATGCCGTCCCCGGCGTCACCAGGTCGGGGCCGGCCACTTCCCCGCCGCGACTCGAAAAATCCGCGAGCGGCTCCGGCACGGAATCGGTCGCACTCACCCCGTTGAAGACCAGTGGCTGCGTCGCACCGACCGAGAGGACGCGCATCGCGGTGCCAGGGAAGCCGATGGTCGACAGCGCTGGGCCATCGTTGGCGGCGGCGACGGCGACGACGACGTTCGGATGCGCCGTCAGGACGGAGTCGACCAGGGCGTCAATGCGCGATGCGCCCTCGCGCTCGTTGCCAACGCCAAAGGAGATGTTGACCACCAGCGCGAGCTGGCGTTCGGCGGCAAAGTGGATCGCGTAGTCCAGCGCACGGATCATCGCGCCGGTGACAGTGATGCCGCCGCCCGCATCGTTGGCGATCTTGAGCCCGAGCAGTCGGGCCCCAGGAGCGACCCCGTCGAAGCCGGCAACGCCATAGAGGCCGTGGCCGGCAGCGATGCCGGCCACATGCGTCCCGTGCGCGCTGGTGTCGAAGACCAGGTCAAGCGTGGGGGTGCCGGCGGAATCGGCGAAGTTCACGGCCATCTGCGTCGACGGCGGTCGGATGGTGCTGCTCCACCCGAAATACTCCTGCGCCGTCGCGTAGTCCCGAATCGGGCGGTCATCGGCGAAGGTCCCGTTCCCCTGGGTATCCGCGAAGAGGGCCCAACCGTTCGTGGTGCGGACCACGACCACCGGGAGCGCATCGCCAACCGTCCCGTTGCCGTTGGCGTCGGCCGCGCGCGCCGGCCCGAGGGGGAGCTCCGCAAAGACGCCACCCCACCAGGTCGCGCCGACGGCCACCGCCGCGATGCGCGACGCACCGAGGATGCGCTGGCCATGCACGAGGAGGGTGTCGCCACGGCGGACGATCGGCGCGAGCGGTACGCGCCCTTCGCCCGAAAAATCGCGCGCGTCGAGCAGCTTGGGCGTTCCGTCGGTGGTGCGCTGGAGGCCTGGGACCGACGGGTCGATGCCACTGTCGAGAATGGCGATCACGACGCCGCGACCATCGGCCTGCGGCATTGCGCTCGCGAACTGGGGCACGCCAGTTGACGCCAACGGCATCAGGCCGCGGCGTGCGGCCTCCTCCGGAGGGAGCGACCGTTTCGCGTCATCGGCCGGGGCCACCGGTGGCGTCTCACTGCTCGGTTGCCGCGGCTCGGTGGGGCTCGGCAACGGGGCCGGGTCCATCTGCGGACGAACTTCCACCGCCCGAGGCGGCGTGCAGCCGAGCACCAGAGTGGCGGCCAACCAGGGCGCGAGCCGCCACGATCTCATCCGCGCACTCCGTCGAGGACGAACGGCCCGAGATGCGGGCCGGCGTAGTTCGACGTCACGCGCAGCAGGAAGGCCAGGGCGGAGCGGCTCTCGTCGGGCGCCACGATGGCATCGACAAAGCCGCGCGCGGCGGCGTAGCGGGCATCGAGCTGCGCCTCGTAGTCGGCGCGCATCCCGGCGATTGCTCCCTGCGTGGCGTCATCGAGCGGACGCTTCTCCTGCTGCGCCTTCCCGATCGCGGCACCGTGGACGGCCATGATCGCGGCCTCGCCCTCCATCACGGCCATCCGACCGGTCGGCCAGGAGAGGATGAAGTCGGGGTCGAATCCCTGTCCTGCCATCGCGTAGTAGCCGGCTCCCGACGCGTGGTTCACGGTCAGGACGATCTTCGGCACCGAGGCCGTTGCCATCGCCTCGACGAAGTGCGCCCCCGCGCGGATGATCCCCGCGTGCTCCGCCTCCGCACCGACCATGAAGCCGGAGACGTCCTGCACGAAGAGAATCGGCAGCCCTTCCCGGTTCGCCGTCTCGATGAAGAACGCCACCTTCTCCGCGCTCTCGGGATAGATGATGCCGCCGAACTTCGGCCGCTCGCCCGGCCGTCCCTTGATGACGCCGCGCTGATTGGCAATGACGGCGACGGGGCGCCCCTCGATCCGCGCATGACCGCAGAGCATCTCGCGCGCGACATCGGGCTGGAACTCATCGAGCACGCCGCCATCGAGCAATCCGTTGAGGATGTGGCGCATGTCGTAGGAAAGGCGGTGGTCGGCTGGCAGCATGTCGTACAGCGCGGCCCCATCGGCCAGCGGCGCCTTCGACTCGATCACCGCATGGACGACACCCGGCGAACGGGGCAGCCGGCCGATGTACTCGCGCATCCGATCCAGGCACGAGGCATCGTCGGGGGCGCGATAGTGTGCCACCGCGCTGATCTCGGTATGCGTGCGCGCACCGCCCAGTGTTTCGCCGTCGACGGTCTGACCAGTCGCGCCCTTGACCAGGTTGGGCCCGCCGAGTCCCATGAACGAGGTTCCCTCGACCATGAAAATCACGTCGGAGAGCGCCGGGAGATAGGCGCCGCCGGCGATGCAGCTGCCCATGACCGCCGAGATCTGCGGGACGTGCAGATAGCGACGCATCAGCGAGTTGTAGTAGAAGATCCGCGCCGCCCCATACTGACCGGGGAAGACGCCCTCCTGATACGGGAGGTTCACCCCGGCGGAGTCGACCAGGTAGACGATCGGGATGCGTTGCCGCATCGCGATCTCCTGGGCGCGGAGGATCTTGGTAATCGTCTCGGGCCACCACGAGCCGGCCTTGACCGTGGCGTCATTCGCCACGATCACGACGTCTCGCCCGGCAACCACGCCGAGGCCGGTGATCACGCCGGCGGCCGGCGCCTCGCCGTTGTAGCGATCATGGGCGACGAGGAGGCCGATCTCGAGCCAGGGCGACTCGGGATCGAGGAGGTGGGCGACACGCTCGCGAGGCGACAACTGCCCCTTGGCGTGCATCTTCGCCACGCGTGCCTCGCCCCCGCCGGCCTGAAGGCGGTCGGCGAGGGCGCGGTATTCATCGGTGGCCCCGCGCAGTCGCGTGGGCTTGGCGTCGGTCACGAACGCCTCACGCGCTGAGGTGCGTGCGCGACCACTCACGGATGTAGGTCACCAGGTCCCCCGTGGGGGTCCCGGGACCGAAGAGCTTGCCGATGCCCTGCGCCTCGAGCGCCTCCATGTCTTCCTGGGGAATGATGCCGCCCCCGGTGACGAGGATGTCGGGGCGCCCCATCTCGCTCAACAGCGCCCGAACCCGCGGGAAGAGCGTCATGTGGGCTCCCGAGAGAATCGAGAGTCCCACCACGTCGGCGTCCTCCTGGACGGCGGCAGTGGCGATCATCTCCGGCGTCTGGTGCAGTCCGGTGTAGATGACCTCCATGCCCGCGTCACGCAGCGCGGCGGCCACCACCTTGGCACCACGATCGTGGCCGTCGAGGCCCGGCTTGGCCACCAGCACTCGAATCGGACGATTGAGGGCCGGGGCATCGGCAACTGCCATCATGCGCATCTCCTTGGAGTCAGGCTCACTTGAAGCGGAGCAGCCCGGCGAGGCCGTCGACGGATTCGGAGGCGTCCGCGTCATAGACCACGTCGAGGCCGACCCGCTGCCGCAGTGCCTCTTCAATCGCGTCATCGAGCACGTCGAGCGTCGGCACCACCTCACCGTCCTCGCGGAGGTCCCGCGCGAGCGTCGACATCCGGCCGGTCGACAGCGAACGGAATCCCGGCAAGGAGGCATCGCCGCGGACGAGCAGCAGCCGGACCTGGCCATTCGCCAACGCCTTCAGCGTCTCGCGCACGCCATTGACCGCCCACCCCATGCCGAGACCCTCACCGAGTTCCTCGATGTGGTGGCCTTCCGAGGCACGCGCATGCGCCTCGCGCACTTCCATCGTGAGCTGGTGCACCGCGCTGGGCGTGGCATCCTTGGGCGCCAACCGCGCGAGGCCGATCAGCCGATCGGCGACGTAGCGGTGCAGGAACGGCTCGAGGGCCTGCGCATCGTTGCCCGCGCCGGCGAGCACGATCTGGTGCCCCGGCGACGCGCGATCCTCTTCGAAGAGCGCCCGGGCGATGGCTTCGAGGTGCCGCTTCCGCTCGTTGGCAATCCGGTTGTGGAAGGTGTGCTCGCCGTGGGCCGCATTCGGGCCGGCATGGAAGCGACTGCCCCGCGTCACCTCGGTCTTCACCTTGCGGACCACCTTGGCCGCGAACGCGGTCACTTCCCACACCAGTGCCGTCGTCTTGTCCATCGTGACGGTGAAGAGGCGGCCGAACTCCTCCTCGGTGGCGGCGAGTTCGCGCACCAGCGGCGTGCGCTCGATCGCGAGGCGCGACCGGTGGACCTTCGGCAGCTCGTGGACTTCGAAGAGCTTGTGCCCGGCCGAGGCGAAGAGGGCGATCCCCGGCGACGCCGGCAAGTTGGCTTCGTCGCCGAGATAGTCGAGGATCCGCGCGAGGTCGAGGCGGGCCATCTCCTGCTGCGCCTTGGTCCAGTGCGAGGCCCCGAGCGTGGACTCGATCGCCTTGACCCGATTCTTCACCTTCGTCAGGTACTTCTTCCGAGCGCGGTCGCGCGTCTCGATCTTGAGGTAGCAGGTGACGACCGGATGCGGACCAGGCTTCATCCGCAGCAGGTCACGGCCGCTGGCAGTCTGCCGGGCGGTGGCCATGAGGAACCTCTCGTGAGCTAAAAGAACACCGGTTCGCGGTACGCACCCCAGACCGTCTCGAGGGCGTGCCGGATTTCGTACAGCGTGCAATAGACCCGCGCGCAATCAAGCATCGCGGGGATGACGTTCACTTCGTCCTTCGCGGCCTGGGTCAACTCGGCCAATCGGCGGGCGACGAGCGTCTCGTCGCGCGCGCCGCGCATCTGCTGCATCCGCTGGCGCTGCAGCACTTCGGCACTCGCATCGATCTTGAGGATCTCGATCGGCGACTCCTCATCTTCCACAAACGCATTCAGGCCGACGATGGTCTGCCGTCCCGTCTCGACCTCGGACTGGAAGCGCGACGCCGAGCGCGCAATCTCCCGCTGGAACCACCCGGCGTTGATCGCCGCCACCGTCCCGCCCATCTCCGCCACCTGCGCGAAGATCCGTTCCGCCTCGGCTTCGAGCTGGTCCGTCAGTGCCTCCACCAGGTACGAGCCGCCCAACGGATCGGCGCTGTGGGCCACACCCGTCTCATACGCGAGAATCTGTTGCGTGCGCAGCGCCACGCGCACCGCCTGCTCCGTCGGCAGCGCGAGGGTTTCGTCCAGTGCGTTGGTGTGCAGCGACTGGGTGCCGCCGAGGACCGCCGCGAGCGCCTGGTAGGCGACGCGCGCCACGTTGTTGAGCGGCTGCTGCGCCGTCAGCGAGACGCCGGCAGTCTGGCAGTGGAAGCGCATCTTGAGCGACCGGTCGTCCTTGGCGCCGTAGCGCTCGCGGAGGTGCCGGGCCCAGATCCGACGCGCCGCGCGCATCTTCGCAATCTCTTCGAAGAAGTCGTTGTGCACGTCCCAGAAGAAGGAGAGGCGCGGGGCGAACTGGTCGACATCGAGGCCGCGCTGCATTCCGCGTTCGACGTAGGTGAAGCCGTTGAGCAGCGTGAACGCCAGCTCCTGGGCAGCGGTCGACCCCGCCTCGCGGATGTGGTAGCCGGAGATCGAGATCGAATTCCACTTCGGGGTGTGCGCGCTGGTCCACTCGAAGAGGTCGACGATGAGCTTCAGCGACGGTTCGACCGGATAGACCCAGGCGTGCTGCGCCACGAACTCCTTGAGGATGTCGTTCTGGATGGTGCCCTGCAGCTTTGCGATCGGCACCCCCTGCTTCTCGGCCGCCGCCACGAAGAAGCAGAAGAGGATCGCCGCCGGCCCGTTGATCGTCATCGAGACCGAGACCTGGTCGAGCGGAATGCCCTCGAACAGCGTCTCCATGTCGGCCAGCGACGAGATCGCCACGCCGCACTTGCCGACTTCGCCCTCGGAACGGGGGTGGTCTGAGTCGTAGCCCATGAGCGTCGGGAAGTCGAACGCCACCGACAGGCCGGTCTGACCGCGTGCGAGGAGGAAGTGGTAGCGGCGGTTGGTGTCTTCGGCCGTGCCGAAGCCGGCAAACTGCCGCATGGTCCAGAGGCGGCCGCGATACATCGTGGGGTGGATGCCGCGGGTGTAGGGATACTCCCCCGGGAGTGGCTCGCTGCCGTTCGCGTCGAGCGGTGTGTACACCGGTTCGACCGCCACGCCCGACAAGGTCTCGAAGGTCGCATCGTCGCGGACCGGAAGTCGTGCGACGCTCGCCTTCCAGGCGGCGACCTCGGCGCGCAATCGCGCCAGTTCTGCCTCCTGAACCGCGAGGCGCTCGAGCAGTCCGCTGTCGGACATCACGGTCGTCATACGCGCGCTCCTTCTCGCAACGCAGCCACGATCTCGGCCGCCAGTTCATAAGGGCTCATCGCGCCTGCCCCGATCTCGTCCAATCGCGCCGCGATCGCTTCCTCGGCGTGAGACTCCTGCCATACCCACCGTCGCGCGGCGCGGTCCACCACTTCTCGCGTCCGCTGCGCGAGTCGATCCCGCCGTCGACTCGCCAATCCGCCGCTTTCCGTCAGCCACTGCCAGTGGCGCTCGAGCGCATCCACCAATTCGGGAATGCCCTCACCCTGCGCGGCGATCGTCAACAGCACGGGAGGGCGCCAGCCCGAGTCATCCTCGGGGATCACGGGTCCCTTGGGCCCCCGCAGGGCGCCGTGGTGTGCCGGGATGTTGCGGAGCGTCTTCCCCGCCCGGAGATCGAGGGCCATCTCGACCTCACGCTGCAGTTTTGGTGCCCCGGGACGATCGCTCTTGTTGATCACGAAGAGGTCGGCGGCTTCCATCACGCCGGACTTGAGGGCCTGAATGCCGTCGCCCGATTCAGGGACCAACGCGAGTAGCGACGTGTCCGCCATCCGGGTGACGTCCAGTTCCGACTGGCCGACACCCACGGTCTCGACGAGGATCCGGTCGAAGCCCGCCGCGTCGAGGACATCGCAGACCTCGCGTGTCGAGGTGGCCAGGCCGCCCAGGGAGCCGCGGGTGGCCATCGACCGAATGAAGACGCCTGGGTCCAGCGCGACCGACTCCATCCGGATCCGGTCGCCCAGGAGCGCGCCACCCGTGAATGGCGAGGTCGGATCGACGGCAACCACCGCCACCCGCAGCCCTTGGGCGCGGTAGGCCTGCGTGAGTCGCTCGGTCAGCGTGGATTTGCCGGCGCCCGGGGGCCCGGTGAGGCCGATCCGACGGGCATGGCCAAGGTGGGGATGCAGCGTGGAGAGGAGATCTTCGAAGCCGGTCCGGGCGTTTTCCACGACCGAGACGGCACGGGCGACACCCGCCACCTTGCCGTCGAGCACCTGCGCCGCCAGCGTCGTCTCACTCATGCCTGAAAGCTAGCACCGGGCCGGGAGTTCGGGCACCTCGGCGGGAGCATCTGCGGCCCCCGTTTCAGAGCAGAATCGCGGTCGCCAGCCCCAGCAGGAGGCCGAAACCACAGACGTCCGTGAAGGTGGTCACGAAGATCGACGAGGCGATGGCGGGATCGATCCCGGCCCGCTCCAGCATGACCGGAATGAACGACCCCGCGAATCCGGCGACGAAGAGGTTGCCGGTCATGGCGAGGAAGACCACGAGGCCGAGCTTCCATTCGCCGCCGAGGAGCACGGCGAGACCGGCGATCACCAGCCCGATCGCCGCGCCATTAATGACCCCGACGACCATCTCCTTGGTGACGATCGCCCGAAAGCGCGTCCCCGCCCCGCTCCCGAGCGAGAGGCGGCGCACCGACACCGCGAGCGCCTGCGTGCCGGCATTGCCCCCCATCCCGGCGACGATCGGCATCCAGATCGCCAGGAAAGGGAGCTTGTCGATGGAGCCCAGGAAGAACTTGACCACCGCCGCTGCCAGGAAGGCGGTCAGCAGGTTGACGTAGAGCCACGGCAGCCGGCTCTGCACCGCTGACGACCAGCCACCACCGAGTTCTTCGTCCGGCGAGACACCGCCGAAACGCAGAAGGTCTTCCGTCGCCTCCGCCTCGGCCACGTCGATGACGTCGTCGTAGGTGATGCGTCCGAGGAGTCGACCCGCCTCGTCGACCACGGGAATCGACGGGAGGTTGTAGCGGCCCATGATGCGGGCCACCTCTTCCTGGTCGACATCGGTCGAGACCTGCGCCACGGCCGGCTCCATCCCGTCACGCACGAGGCGCGATGGGGTCGAGAGCACCAGCTGCTTGAACGAGAGGACACCCACCAGCCGCCGAGCGCCATCCACGACGTAGACTTCCATCACGTCGTCCATGTCATGCGCCTGGCGACGCACCGCTTCGAGGGCCAGACCAACGGTGTCGAGGTCGGTGACGGTCACGACCGACGTCGTCATGATGCCGCCGGCGGTCTCGTCGTCATAGCGGAGGAGTCGGTCGACGCCGGAGCGATCCTCGACCTCGGCGAGAATCCGCTCCTGCTCTTCCGGTTCCATCTCGCCGAGCAGGTCGGCGGCATCGTCGTCCTCGAGCTCCTCGACGATCTCGGCGGCCTGCTCCGGATCAAGCGCCGCGACGATCTCTTCCGCGTGTTCATCGGCCGGCATCTCGACCAGCGCCTGAGACGACAACTCCGCCGGCAGGATGCGCACGAGGGCGAGCCGTTCGTCCTCGTCCAGCGACGAGAGGACGTCAGCGAGGTCGGCCGGTTCGAGTGTCCACGCCTGCGCGAGGAACGCACCCTCCCGTCCTTCACGGGCGAGGGCGACCAGTTCCGCCAATCGGGAATCAGTCATCGAGCTCACGTCGGCTCCCGGTCGAGGGACACTGGTTGCGTTCCGCCGCGGCGCACCAACAATCGCTCCACCCGCGTGGGCGACGCCTGCAGCACTTCCACTTCAAGGCCAACGACCGCAAATCGTTCCCCGGCCACCGGTATCCGCCCTGCCAACTCGCCGAGCAGGCCCCCGATCGATGCCGCCTCGCCCCCTGGCAGGAGCACGCTGAAGTGTTCCTCGATGAGGCGCGGGGGCTCCGAGCCATCGAGTTCCAGCAACGACCCCGGGGCACGGTGGGACGGCGTGGAGCCATCATCCTCATCGGAAATCTCGCCGACCAGTCCTTCGAGCAGGTCCTCGAGTGTCACGATACCTGCGGTGCCGCCGAACTCGTCGAGCACGACGGCAAAGTGGCGACGCTCGCGCTGCATGTCGAGGAGCAAGTCACCGGCGAGGCGCGACTCGGGGGCCAGTGCGACGGGCCGCACCGGGACCGGGTCGTCGGGACCGAGCTTGAAGAGGTCGAAGGCGTGGACAATCCCGACGATCTCATCGAGCGTGCCGCGCATCACCGGCAACCTGGTGTAGCCGCTGTCGGCGAAGATGCGCATCACCTCGTCGTGACTGGCATCGTGCTCGACCGCCACGACTTCGGTGCGCGGCGTCATCACGACGCGCACCGGGCGTTGGGCGAACGACATGACGCCGCCGACCATCACCAGCTCGTCGTCGGCGAGCCCGCTGGCGGCGCCCTCGCGAGCCAGGGCGCGGACGTTCTCGGCGGGGTCGGTCAGTCGCGCCGGCATCACGATGCCGAGCA